>DXEQ01000222.1 GCA_019114885.1 Candidatus Anaerobutyricum stercoripullorum | reverse complement strand
AGAGTTTTCAAAAGGTATCCGGGAGCTTTACATGGATAAGGTCAAGGGCTTAATATCCGAAAGCGATTATGTGGAAATGTCAAAGGACTTTACCACAGAGCGCGACCGACTGGAACGTGTGATTGCTGACGGAGAAAAGCAGTTAGCCGAAATTGAGGAAAAAATCGCGGCAGGTGATGACCGTCGTCAAATTATTGAACAATATTCCAATTTGGAACACCTTACCCGGGAAATCGTGGAAATATTGATTGATTATGTATCTGTGGGGAAACGTATCCCGGGTACTAAAGATGTTCCGATTGAAATTCACTGGAACTTTTAATCAAAGGTTGTTCTTATAAAGTTGCACCATCTGCAGCGAGGTCTTCCATCAGGTCTGCGATCGGGTCGCCGGTGGACTGGAAAGTAGCCGCGGAGAACGGCACGCCGCTGGCGGCCTGCGGCCAGAGGCCGGTGGTGTGATCCACATAGTAATCGGCGAAGCCCTGCTCTTTAATCTGTTCCACGGTAAGATTACGGGTGAGCTGATGAACGATGGTGCAGATCATCTCAATGTGGTTTAACTCTTCTGTACCTGTATCGGTGACATTAGCCCGCCTGTATGAGCTGCCGTATATGTGCTTTTTCCAGCACTGCAGCAGCGGCAAAGTATACAGCGATATTGACGACGCCTTCCGTGATCAGTCCCGGTGAGGAAGCGAGTCCGGCGGCAAAGCTGCCGTAAAGAATACTGCCCACAGCTGTGTATCCGATGACCATCCATGCCATGCTTAAGATGGCTGCCAGAAAAGTCCGCCAGTGGAAAAGGCGGAAGCTGCCGTTCTTATCAAACATGAGATGTCCTGCAATGAGAACAATAATAACTTTGATTAAGAATGTAGGAATGACCCATTGGGTAAAGCCAGTCAGAAAATCTGCCAGGGAGGAACCGAGACCGCTGGCCCAGACTGCCTCCCGCCGTCCGAAGTACGCGGCGCCAAGAAGGATTGCGGCATCGCCCAGATGGGCGTAGCCAAGGGGAATCGGAATCTGAATGACCATGGTCATAATGCAGACGAGGGCGGTCAGCAGCGCGCCGCAGCAAAGAGAAAAAGTATTATGTTTGCGTTTCATTTTGTCACCTCATTTTATTATTTGTATATCAGTCACTATAACATAAAACTGGCATGCTATATAGAACCAATTTGTGTTAATTGCAGAGGTCAGATTATTGATTCGATGGAGGAAAAGCGGTGATTGGGACAGGTCAGATTGTTGTGACAGATCAGATTCCGGATACGGTTCATCGTGTTTTACCTGGGCGGCGACGGGCGCGGCGGGCAAGCTCTGCCTGTGTTCGTTCCCACAGCTCCCGGTCGATGATGGGCGGATGGTGATTTTTTATAAAGATAAATTCTTCTTCGCCGTGGTTGGAAGCTTTGCGGTGGGTGAGGTAGTCCGGCGTGATGGTCTTTTTCTGGCAGAGGTCGCCGACATATTTTTCGTTTCTCAGAATTTTTATAATGACGCCGGGAGACCAGCGGGCAGCGTATTTAGGCGTAAAGCCTTCTTCCAGCAGTTCCGCCGCGATTCGGCGGGCGCTCTTTCCTTCTTCTGTATATTTGTGGAAGATCCGCCGGACGATGTGTGACTCGGCATCATTGATAAAAATCTGCCCGTTCTGCACGGTGTAGCCAAGAAGATCTCGCCCAAAGACAACGCCCTGTTCCATTCTCCGCAGCTGTCCCCATTTCACCCGCTCGGATATTTTGCGGCTTTCCTCCTGAGCAAGACTGGCCATGAGAGTAAGCCGCAGTTCACCGTCACAGTCTCTGGTATCAATATTGTCCAGAATAAAAATCACGCCGACGCGCCGTTCCCGGAGCATCCGCGTGTAGGCCAGGGCGTCCACTGTATTTCTGGCGAAACGGCTCACCTCTTTTGTAAGAATTAAATCGATCTTCCCGTCCATAGCGTCGTCGATCATACGATTAAATCCGGCACGTTTTCTTGTCTGGGTGCCGCTGATGCCCTCGTCAAAATATACATTGACAAGCTCCCAGTCACTGTGCTGCCGGATATACTTGTCAAAATAGCGCTGCTGACTGGCAAGCGACTGGGCTTGTTCTCCTTTGTCGGTGGACACCCGGCAGTAGGCGGCGATTTTTTGCATAGAAGGCTCCGTTAAATGTATTTAATAAAAAAATATGAAAAAAGCAGGAAATTATGTTTTTAGCAGTTCCATAAAAGAGATGGACTGAAGGATAATCGTGCCCTAAATGAAAATGATAATCATTATCAAAAATGTTTTCCAAATCGCCAGAAATCCATTGACAACCCCAGAAAATCATGTTTAAATTGCTGTATAAGAAAGAAAAAGGAGGTATGTAACTATGGTTTATGGTGAAACAGAAGGATACGCTAAGAAGGATTCTTACAGCGATTCCTATAGTGACGGATATAGTGAAACAACAGGATACGGGGACGGTTACAGCCACGGAGATTCCTACAGTGATGGTTATGGCAAGAAAGACAGCTATGGTGATAGCTACGCAGACGGCTACAGCCATGACGGCGACTCCTACAGCGACGGCTACGGCAAGAAAGAGGACAGCTATGGCGACAGTTACGGCGACGGCTACAGCCATGACGGCGATTCTTACAGTGATGGTTATGGCAAGGGAGACAGTTATGGCGATTCTTACAGCCATGGCGACAGCTACAGCGATTCTTACGGCAAATAACGGGCGCTGGTATCCAAAACAGGAATATTTATGAATATAAGCCTCCATGAAGATGCCGGCAGTGCATCGGAAGGGGGCTTTTCTTCATTTTATATAGAAAAGGAGAATAAAAGAAGATGGCTAATATTATGATGACGGACGTCTGCAATCTGAGATGTCCGTACTGCTTTGCCAATGAATTTGTAAATAAAGATACCAATGAGATCTCGGAAGAGAATTTTAACCGGGCGGTGGATTTCATCGTGGGTGACGGCAGTCACAGTTCTGTGGGTCTCATTGGCGGAGAGCCGACGGTACATTCTCAGTTTGAAAAATATCTGCGCAGGCTTATTGAGGACGACCGGGTGAAGACTGTCGTGGTGTATACCAACGGTATTCTGCTGGATAAGTACTGGGACGTCATCTGTCATCCGAAGGTTCGGATTCTGGTAAACTGCAACTGTCCGGAGGATATCGGGGAGAAGAATTATGAGCGGCTGTGCCGGAACCTTGATTATATGATCGAGACGCGTATGTTTAAGAAAAATGTGACCCTGGGCATTAATATGTACCAGCAGGATTTTCCGTATGCGTATATCATTGAGCTTCTGAAGAAATATCATTTCCATCATGTGAGGGTTTCCATCACGGTTCCGAATATGGAGGACGGCAGAAACGCCGATGCTCATGTATATTTTGAGAGCATGAAACCGCGGATGTTTGAATTCTTCCATGAGCTTCTGAGCAACGAGATTATTCCGAATTACGACTGCAACAAGATTCCGTCCTGTCTGATTACTGAAGAAGATGTGGAGTCTTTCAGAAAATATGGAAAAAACCGGTACATCCATGAACATATCGGACGCAGCAATATTTCAGATAAGATCGTCAAATGTTCTCCGGTCATTGACATCCGGCAGGATCTGACGGCGGTGCGCTGTTTTGGCCTGTCAGAGTGTACCAAGCAGGATATCCGGAATTTTTCCGGTATCCGGGAGCTGGAGAATTATTACCGAAGAACTATTGACGCTTACGGCTGTAATACCGTTTATTCGGAGAAGTGTATTGACTGCCATGCGAGACTGGTTCAGAAATGCAACGGCGGCTGCCTTGCTTTTAAGATCAAGGATATTCTTGCCATGCGTGATTTTTCTGAGCAGGTCGTTCATAAGCATGCCGGCGCTGCGGACAGATAGGGAGGACGGAACATATGGCGGAATTATGCCTGAATCTATGCGAGGTGCTGAACGCGTCTATGCTGAAGGAAGAACGGCTGGAGCGGATCATCAGCCTTGTGATGCGAAGAAATGCGGCTGAGGAGCCTCTGACAAGAATTTATGCGGGATCTTCCTTTTGCAGCCAGTATTTTCTTCATATAAACTGGTGGGAACCGCTGCTGGCAGTTTGCCGGGAGCATCGGTGGAAGATGACGCTGACCCTTCCGGTGTTCAGCCAGAAGGATCTGAAAAAGGGAAAGGAACGGATCGGAGATATTCTTGTTTCCGGTGCCGATGTGATCGATGAGATCACGGTCAATGATGTGGGAATGCTTCTTTACATTTCCGGGGAGTGTACCAGGAAAATAAATCTGGGACGTCTGTTCTTCAAGGATGCCAGGGACGTCCGCGTCCGGGACTACGATGAGGGAATCATGATCCCGAATCTTCTGACATCCCGGGACAGTCTGCCGGCTGACTGGTCGCGGATTCATGGGATTGAACTTGACAGAATGAGCAGAGAGATTGATTTGACAGACTGTCCGCTGGAAGGAATGGTTCTCGGACTGCACGGTCCGTTTTGTTATATGTCCACGGGCAATATCTGCAAGTTCGCGTCTATCCATAAGAAGACGGAATATAAGTTTCGTCCCAACACGTCGTGCGCCATGGAGTGCGCCGGGATTTATGAACATTACCGGGCGCGGTTCGATGGAAGAGACACGGATGTTATCCGATTCGGGAGAACGATTTATTATCTTAAAAATGACAGTCGGGTTATCGGAAAAACAGTGGATAGAACGATATATTTTCCGGTGAGAGAAGCCGGAGAGGTGATGAGGGGAGGTGACCGGCATGAAAGTACTGGTTCCGCTCAATGATGCGGCCTATATGGAAAGGCTGGTGGAGGCGGGCGCGGACGAGCTGTATCTGGGATTTTACGATGAAAAATGGTTTGAAACATTCGGGGAATACGCGGATATCAACCGCATGTCCGGTTTTCGCCGCAATGCCAACCGCTACGATTTTGACCAGATGATTTCTCTGGCCAAACGAATCAAAACTCTGGGGCGCAGCGCCTTTGTGACTATGAACGCCAACTGCTACAGTGAGGCGCAGATCGCCTACATGCAGGAGAATTACTTTCCTGCCATGAAGGAAGCGGGGCTGGACGGTCTGATCGTATCAGAGCTTCCTCTGGCAAAAGCTGCATTTGAGGCGGGAATTCCTACCGTGGCGAGCACCATGTGCGCCATTTACAACGAGGACATCGCCGCCGCCTATTATAACACCGGCATGCGCCGTTTCATTTTGCCGAGAGACCTGTCTCTTGATGAGATCGCTTCCATATGTCAGGCCTATGACGATGTGGAGTATGAGGTCTTCTTCATGAGAAACGGCTGTGTTCTCTCAGACTGCTACTGCCTTGGAATGCACCGGAGAGAGTGCGGCTCTACCTGCGGCTTCCTCCGCAGCCATGCCAAACAGATGGTGACCAGGGAGCGGAGCTTTGAGGAGCGCCAGGACATTGACGGAAACGATTACTGGTATAATGTACATTTCCATCACGACGCCTGCGGTATGTGCGCCCTCTACCGCATGAAGGAAATGGGTATCAGTTCTCTGAAGATCGTGGGAAGAGCGGATCGAAGTGATTCGGTTTATGAGGATATCCGGTTGACCAAGCGCAACCTGGCCATCGCCGAGGCGTGTTCTTCGGAACGGGAATATCTTGACCGTATGGAAATGCCGGCTCGCGCTCAGAAAAAATGTCTTTGGGGATTTTCCTGTTATTACCCGGAGGTGCGTTTTCCGGAAAAAACGAATAAACAGGAGAAGTGAAATAAGGAATGAGAGAAGCGGTCCGCCGCAGGTGGAGGGGCTGGCGCATGAATGCGTCAGTCCCCTGTTTTGGTTCACAGGAAATGTGGCGGTTTAATTCTGTTTCCCGGCCCGTTGTTCCGAAAGCTTAATTCTGTTTCCCGGCCTGTTGTTCCGAAAGCTTAATTCTTCTTTCTCGTGGCCGTGGTCTGAAAGGAAAAGTAGTCTGGCCGGTGGCGGGAATGGGTGTACTCGAACATGATGCCATCGTCGTTGAAAGTCTGACCGGTGACCACCGCCAGGCAATTGTAGTCGCCCAGTTCCAGATAGGATTCATCGGCGGGGGTGACATGTTCCACGGTCATGGTTCTTCGGCTGGTGACGATCAACATTTCCAGTTCATTTTCAATATATTCATATATGGAGGTCTCGGCGATGGTTTCCGTGAGACCGGGAACAAGAGACTTCAAAAAAAAGTTTGTATCAAGAATCAGAGGTTTACCATCCAGATACCGGACACGGCGGACATAGTACAGTTCATCCCCCGGCTGAAAGCCAGTCCGGCGGGAGAGACGTTCGTCACAGGTGATTTCGTCAAACTGCACAACTTTTGTGATAGTTTCCCGGTGATTGCGCCGGGCCGATTCCTGGAAAGATTCGATACCGCCCATGAGGAAACTGTTTGTGGCGACAGGCTGATAGATGACACGGACGCCTTTGCCGTGAAGAGACTGGACGTATCCGTCGTCAGCCAGCATGCCAATGGCGCGGCGGACTGTGTTACGGGAACAGTGGTAAATGTCCACCATGGTATTTTCTGATGGAAGCATCTGTTGATATTCGTATTCCATAGTTTCTATTTTTGCTTTCAAATCTTTATATATCTCATTAAATTTTATTCTGGGCATAAGAACTCCTTTATTTTTGCATAGTTTACTATCATTATAACAGAAAAAATAGAAAATACAACTTGTTTAAACAAGAATGAAAAAACTTCTTGACTTGTTTAAACAAGTGTGCTATAAATGAATCATCAAACTTGTTTAAACAAGATAGATGCAGAGATTCCGGAACTTGTTTAAACAAAAAACAGATGCTTTATCATTTCAAAGGAGAAATAACAGGGAGGAATAGTAATGGGAAAATATCAGGAAGATTCCAAAGAACTTTTGGAACTGATAGGTGGAAAAAGCAATATTGCCGCGGTATCGCACTGTATGACCAGAATGCGTTTCGTGCTCAATGATCCGGACAAGGCGGATGTGAAAGGCATCGAGGCTATGAAAGTTGTCAAGGGAAGTTTTACCCAGTCGGGGCAGTTTCAGGTGATCATCGGCAACACGGTAGCGGATTTTTACAATGATTTTGTTTCGGTTGCCGGCGTGGAAGGCGTCAGCAAGGATCAGGTAAAACAGGCGGCAAAGCAGAATCAGAACGTGCTGCAGCGTATCGTCACAGCGCTGGCGGAGATTTTCGCGCCGCTGATTCCGGCGATCATCACCGGTGGTTTGATTTTAGGTTTCCGAAATTGTATCGACAGTCTGTATCTTTTTGAGAACGGAACGAAAACTCTTTGTGATTTAAGTCAGTTCTGGACCGGCGTGGACAGTTTTCTGTGGCTGATCGGTGAAGCCATTTTCCACATGCTGCCGGTGGGTATCTGCTGGTCGGTGACCAAAAAAATGGGAACCACCCAGATGCTTGGTATTGTTCTTGGTCTGACGCTGGTATCCGGACAGCTGCTGAACGCCTACGATGTGGCGACTACGGCTGCGGCAGATATCCCGGCATGGGATTTCGGATTTTTCAAAGTAAATATGATCGGCTATCAGTCTCAGGTGATTCCGGCGATTCTCGCCGCATTTACTCTGGTCTATCTTGAGAAGTTTTTCCGAAAGATCACGCCTGCGGTAATTTCAATGATTGTCGTTCCATTCTGCAGCCTGGTTCTTTCCGTTATCGCAGCACATTTCATCCTTGGTCCGATTGGCTGGAGAATTGGCTCTGCCATCTCCTCTCTGGTTTTCGCAGGAATCACCGGTTCCTTCCGGGTTGTATTCGGAGCGGTCTTTGGCTTCATATACGCGCCGCTGGTTATCACCGGCCTTCATCATATGTCTAACGCCATAGACCTGCAGTTGATCGCTGATTATGGCGGAACCATGCTCTGGCCGATGATCGCGCTGTCCAATATCGCGCAGGGTTCCGCGGTTCTTGCCATGATTGTTCTCCAAAGAAAAAATGCGGAAGCTCAGGAAGTAAATATTCCGTCCTGCGTTTCCTGCTATTTGAGTGTAACGGAGCCGGCCATCTTCGGCGTTAACTTAAAATATGTATTTCCATTCGTATGCGGTATGATCGGCTCCGCCGTTGCCGGCGTTGTCAGTGTGGCGACAAGCACCACCGCGTCCGCCATCGGCGTCGGGGGACTGCCGGGAATCCTGTCCATCAAAACAGAGTCGATGCTCAGTTTTGCCATCTGTATGGTCATTGCCATCGTGATCCCGTTTGTGCTTACCTTGATTGTAGGCCAGAAGAAGCTGACAGCTTCCCAGAAAAATGGTGTGGAAAATGGATGGAATGATACAGCAGAGGAAGAGAATGAAAAAGCAGCTGAAACGGGAAGTGTACAAACCGCAGCTTTGGAAGAAAAGAATGAGGCCGGACACACAGCACTGGGAGCACAAGAGATGCCGGGAGAGCTTGTTGCGTTTCTTGATGGAAAAGTGATTCCGGTAAAAGAGGTAGGTGACGGCGTATTTTCTGAGGGAATCATGGGCGATGGTATCGCTATCATTCCGGAAAATGAGACGCTGGTTTCTCCGGTTGCCGGAGAGATTGCGGTGACAATGGATGCTTCCTGTCATGCCTGTGCCGTCAGGACGGATAACGGGATGGAGATTCTTCTTCATATCGGTCTGGATACGGTAGATATGAACGGAGATGGTTTTGAATATCTGATCACAAAAGGGCAGAGAGTGAAGGCGGGTACGCCGCTGATCCGGTTTAGTAAAGAAAAAATCCGGGCAGCCGGACACAGAGATGTGACCATGTGCATTATCTCCGATCCGGGTCAGACAAAGAACCTTCGGTATCATCTGACTGAAAATGCAAAGGCCGGAGAGACAGTCGTTGCTACATTTGAGTAAGAGAAACTATGTGTCAGGGAAAATCAACATCTTCAGGACAAAAAAGAAATGGGTGAAAACAATGAACAATTTCAGCGATAAAGTGATTTATCAAATCTATTTAAAATCCTTTAAAGATTCCAATGGAGACGGAATCGGAGACATCAGGGGAATTACAGAACAACTGGATTATCTGCAAGCGCTGGGCGTGGATTATCTGTGGATTACTCCTTTCTTTGTCTCTCCTCAGAATGATAACGGTTATGATGTGGCGGATTACCGCAGCATTGATCCGATTTTCGGTACTATGACAGATCTGGAAGAACTGATTGACGAGGCGAAGAAACGGGGAATCGAGCTGATGCTCGATATGGTCTTCAATCATACTTCCACCAGCCACCAGTGGTTTCGCAAAGCTCTTGCCGGAGATAAAAAATATCAGGATTATTACATTTTCAAAGACGGTACGCCGGATCAGCCGCCTACAAACTGGGAATCCAAATTCGGCGGCCCGACCTGGGAATATGTCCCGCATTTGAAGAAATGGTATCTGCATTTGTTTGATGTGAGTCAGGCAGACTTAAATTGGGAAAATCCACAGGTAAGAGAAGAACTGAAAGAAGTTATCCGTTTCTGGAAAGAAAAAGGCATCGGAGGATTCCGGTTCGACGTGGTCAACCTCATCTCCAAACCGGAGAGCTTTGAGGATGACCAGATCGGGGACGGCCGACGATTTTACACAGATGGCCGCCACGTGCATGAGTTTCTAAAAGAGCTGACAGCCGATACCGGGCTGGATCAATATGTGACGGTGGGAGAAATGTCTTCCACCTCTCTGGACAACTGTATCCGTTATTCCAGCCCGGCAGAGAAAGAGCTCAGTATGTGCTTCAATTTTCATCATCTGAAAATTGATTATAAGGATGGAAAGAAATGGGAGCTCATGGAACCTGATCTGATGAGGTTAAAAGGATTGTTTGAGACCTGGGAGACAGGTATGCAGGAAGCGGGAGGATGGAATGCTCTGTTCTGGTGCAACCACGATCAGCCGCGGATCGTCAGCCGTCTGGGAGACGAGGGCCGCTACTGGAAAGAATCTGCTAAAATGCTGGCAGCTTCCATTCACCTGATGCGCGGCACTCCGTACATTTACCAGGGAGAGGAAATCGGCATGACCAATCCACATTTTGACGACATCCATCAGTACCGCGATGTGGAAAGCCTGAATTATTACAATATTCTGCTGGAACAGGGCAAAACCAGCAGGGAAGCCATGGAAATCCTTCAGGCGCGATCCAGAGATAATGGCCGGACGCCGGTACAGTGGAACGCCGGTGAAAACGCCGGATTCACGGAAGGAATCCCGTGGATCAGTCTTGCATCGAATTACCGGGAGATCAACGTGGCCGCACAGATGAAAGAGTCGGATTCCATCTGGGCCTTCTATCGGAAATTAATCCGGCTTCGCAAAGAAAAACCGGTGATCGCAGAGGGACAGATTGCTTTTATGGAAAAGGAAAATGAAAATGTGCTGGCCTACCGCCGCACTCTTGGAGAAGAAGAACTGATTGTTTTCAATAATCTGACCGGGCAGACGACAGAAGTTTGTCTGGAAGATTTCTGGAAAAATTACCGTATACTGCTGACAAATTACGAAGGGGAAGAAAGCGGAACGGAACAGAACTTAAAAAATGTATCAGATGACCGGTGGACATTGCGCCCATTTGAGACTCTGGTGCTGGAAAAATAAAAGAGCAGGGCCTGTCTCACGCAGGAAGAGCGTGGGCAGGCCCGTTTGTATCTCTCTTCTTCCAGAAAAACATTCCTAAAGCTGGTAGGCAATCAACGCAATCTTTTTACCGGTTTCCTGCCGGATGGACTCTTCAAGAGCGGCAATTTTTCTGGAACAGGATTCAGACAGCGCCGCCACAGGTCTCGCCGTGGTAGTGTAAAGAAGTGCGGAATTATTACCTGTAGTCGGAGCAGCTTTATATTGAATTTTGGTCGAAGTACCATAATACATGGGAATTCCTCCTTTCTGCAGCATAGCATGCGCGAAAAACAAAAAAATATACAAAAAAAGACATACGCCCAAACGGCATATGCCCTGATAAAGCAGATAACGGGAGTCGAACCCGCCTCTTCGGCTTGGGAAGCCAATGTTCTACCGATGAACCATATCTGCACACACCAGCCGGAGCGTGTTCCTCCGGGAAAATCTAATGTGTGAACCGAGACACCTCCGATACGGTGTAAGCCATACTCCTCCCGGAACTGGTGATACATTTATTATAACACCGGAGAAGAAAAATGCAAGGGAGGATTTCGGGGGATGCGTGATACCCGGGCAGCAATATGGCACGGGACGGCCCGGCAACAAAGCGGTGACATGACAGCGGGTGGCCCGGCGCAATGACACCGACGTACCTACATCGGTCAATATTCCCATGACTTCCCGGTACGGCATGGCGAAACGCTGAGAGAGATAGCGCATGGACGCGCCGGTTTCTCCATCCGGACCGCCGAACTGGCTCATGATCGCTTTTGCCATCTGCGCGTCGGTCCGTTTAATATTTACCGGGTACTGCAGTCTTTTTTCATAATTAAACATTTAACACTCCCCCTCCCATGGCCATGGCTGCGTTGCCCATTTCCATTTGCCATCGCACTGTTCCGTTTTCTGTGCGTCGCCCAGAGTCAGCGGTCCGAAACGGTGGGCGTATTCTTTGAGTGCCTGCTGCCTTGCCTCATTATAGTGATGGAAGTATTCCAGAGCGCCCGGATCCTCCGGGTGGGTGTCCAGATAGAGGGAAGCTTCCAGAGCGGCGAAGCTCACCGCGTCAATATAGAACAATAACTTTTTCTTTTCCATCTGCGGCATCATTTCTGACATCTCCTTCCGGTAAAAGGTAAATCCAGTTCCTCAAAAATGGTTCCCTGGCGCAGGGCGTCCTCTGCCTTGTATATATTTTTGAAGCTCTGCCACGGAACGTAGGCCATGGCGGGTGGAAGCGCATCGATCTTTTTGACGGCAGCTTCCTGCTGACCGCAGAACGTATTCATGCTTTCCATGTTTGGCTCCTCTCGAATAATTTGTACAATATTAATATACGAAAAAACTCCCGGATTGTGACCGGAAATCAGGCAGAAGAATCCTCCGGGGCGCGGCTGGCATAGAACAGGCTTGCATTTTTGAGAAAAAAGGTTACAATATATTAGATGCGGCGGACGGAGAGGCAGACAGGCTGTATTTTTGCATGGGAGCAGGCTGTGATCGCCGGTAAAGATTCGCTGTAATGATTTTAAAAGAGATTGTAGTTTTGTATATTCTGCAGATGGGAAAGGAATGATTGACATGACAAAGATAGATATCATCTCCGGTTTTCTGGGAGCCGGGAAGACCACGCTGATCAAGAAGCTGATCGGGGAAGCGCTGAAAGGACAGAAGGTGGTTCTCATTGAGAATGAATTCGGTGAGATCGGGATTGACGGCGGCTTTCTGAAAGAGTCCGGGATTCAGATCAATGAGATGAATTCCGGATGTATCTGCTGTTCGCTGGTGGGTGACTTCAACGCGGCGTTGAAGGAGGTGCTGGCACAGTATGAGCCGGACCGGATCATCATCGAGCCGTCAGGCGTCGGCAAGCTGTCCGATGTGATGAAGGCGGTGCAGCGAGTGGTGGACGGAGAAAATGTGGTGCTGAACAGTCATATCACGGTGGCGGATGTGAAGCGCGCGAAAATGTATATCAAGAATTTTGGCGAGTTTTATAAAAACCAGGTAGAGTTTGCCAGCACGATTATCTTAAGCCGTACCCAGGATGTGAAGGAGGACAAGCTGGAGAAGACCATCGAGCTGATTCGTACGCTCAATGACAAGTCCCCGATCGTCACCACGCCGTGGGAGGATATCACGGGAGAGCAGATTCTTGAAGTGATGGAAGGAAAGAATGATTTTGCAGAGGAGCTGCTGCGGGAGGCGGAGATCTGCCCGGAATGTGGTCACCATCACCACGAAGGCGAGCATTGTCATCATGACCATGAAGAGCATGAGCATTGCCACCACGACCATGAAGGCCACGACCACCATCATCACGGCCATGAGGGTCATCATCACGCCGATGAGGTATTTACCAGCTGGGGTAAGGAGACGCCGAAGAAGTACACGGAAGAACAGATTCGGGGGATTCTCGATAAGCTGGCCGATGAGGAGAGTCAGGAGTACGGTATCATCCTGAGAGCCAAGGGCATCGTTCTGGACGAGGACGGCAGATGGCTGCACTTTGACCTGGTGCCGGGAGAAGATGAGGTGCGGTACGGTTCGGCGGAGTACACGGGACGGATCTGTGTCATCGGTTCCGAGCTGAAAGAAGATAAGCTGGCAGAGCTTTTTGGATTATAGAATCTGACGGAGGAATATTATGCCGGGAAAGAAAGAGCTGGAGATTCCTGTTTATCTGTTTATGGGATTTCTGGAGAGTGGAAAGACCACATTTATTCAGGACACGCTGGAAGAAGATTATTTTAACGACGGGCAGAGGACCCTCCTGTTTGCCTGCGAGGAAGGCATGGAGGAGTACGATGAGGAACTGCTGGAACGCACCAATACCACGGTGGTTTACGTGGAGGAGGAAGAGGATTTTAACCGGGATTTTCTCATCAGCAAGGTGCTGCAGTATTACCCGGACCGGGTGATCGTGGAGTATAACGGCATGTGGTCCGTGGAGCGGATGCTCACCCAGATGGACGATACGCCGCTTCTGGTGTTTCAGACCATCGTGCTGATGAACGGGGAGACCTTTGACGTGTACATGAACAATATGCGTTCTCTGGCGGTGGAAATGTTCAAGATCGCGGAACTGGTCATCATCAATCGCTGTACGGCAGATACGCCGCGGGCGACCTGGCGGCGGAGCATCAAGGCGGTGAACCGACGGGTGCAGGTGCTCTTTGAATCCGATGACGATGAGATGGGCGAGGAGGATGACTCCGATTCCCTGCCGTTTGATGTGGATGGGGATGAGATCCATCTGGAAGATGAGGACTACGGCATCTGGTTCATCGACGCCATGGAGCGGCCGGAGGTCTACAACGGCAAGACCATGGTCATGAAGGCGAGAGTATTCAAATCCATCCGCCTGCCGAAGGGCTGCTTTGTGCCGGGACGGCATGCCATGACCTGCTGTGCCGACGATATCCAGTTTATCGGGTATCTCTGTCACACCAATCACGCCAAGTCATCCACCATCAAGTCTCTCAAAAATAAAATGTGGATCACGCTGACGGCAGAGGTGAAGATCGAGTATAACAAAGAATACGGGGAAGAAGGACCGGTTCTTTACGCGAAGAGAGTGGAGGCGGCCGAGCCGCCGGAGGAAGAACTGGTATACTTTTAAAATGTATTAAAAAAAAGACTTGTCTTTTGCAAGGAGG
>DXEQ01000221.1 GCA_019114885.1 Candidatus Anaerobutyricum stercoripullorum | reverse complement strand
AGCCGACAGACAGAAACAGGAGGCAAAGGAAAGCACCTGGCAGAGAGAGTACGTTCGTGGAAGAATCCTGGACAGAGAGGGAAACATTCTCGCGGCGTCCGAAAAGCCGCAGGGAAAAAGGACATACAGTGACCCCTATGCATTTTCCAACGTGGTAGGATACTGGTCTTTAAAGTACGGGACCTATGGTGTGGAAAAGGTGATGAATGATGTGCTGGTACATAGCGATTCCCCGGAAGAAGAAAAGCGGGGCGCGGACGTGACGCTGACGATTGACGGGAGTCTGCAGAAAAAAGCCTACGACCTGATCTCTGAATATACCGGATCGGCCGTGGTGCTCAACGCAAAAACCGGAGAAATTCTGGCACTGGCGTCCTCCCCTTCTTTTAACGCCAACGCGCTGGAGGAAGACTGGGAGGAGATCAACAGCAAGGAAGGCGTCTTTTATTCCAACGCCTACCAGAATCCGGTGGTTCCGGGTTCTGTGTTCAAGCTGGTGACCTCCAAGGCGATTCTGGAAGCGGGAATCGAGAATGAAGAGGTGGAGGATGAGGGAAAACTGGTCATCAACGGTCAGACCATCCGCAATTATGGCGGGACCGCCCACGGAACCCTCACCTTTGAGGAAGGCTTTGTGAAGTCCTCCAACGTTTACTTTATGGACCGGGCGTTAGAGTTGGGAGGTCCGGCGTTAAAAGAGGCGGCGGACAGTTTTCTGATCGGTCAGGATATCAAACTGGACTTCACCACCCTGTCATCCACCTTCAATCTGGACGATTACGAAGAAAATGTGATCGCCGCCACTGCGTTCGGACAGGGCGAGACACTGATCACACCGCTGCACATGGCGATGATCACCCAGAGTATCGCGGCGGACGGTCAGATGGCGAAGCCGTACCTGATAAAGTCTGTCGTCAATGGAAAAGGAAAGACAACGCAGGAAGGAAAGGCAGAAGTGCTCACCCGGACCATGGAGAAAAAAATCGCGGGAAAAATACGGGGTGTGATGGAAGAAGCCGGAGAATCTTACGGTCTGGAGACTGTGGGCGACGGGTACTCTATCGCAGCCAAGACCGGAACGGCGGAGCGGGGCGACGGGTATAACAATGCCTGGCTGGTGACGTACGCGCCGGCGGACGACCCGCAGTACGTGATCGTGCTCAACCGTCTTAAGACAAAGGAAATTGGAAAATCACTGGCTCCGGTCGCAGAGTCACTTTATGAGGTCCTTTTTGACGAAGAGCAGTGAGAGACTCAGTCCGGATCTCCACAGTGGCGCAGCATGGCGGTAAAATCATCGAGGGACAGTTCCTCCGAAGGATTCCGCCCGGTTTCCAGAAGCTGATATACCGGGGAAGACAGTTCTTCGATGTGATTGGCTTCCAGCAGGTCATAGAGCAGGTAGGTGAGTGCCTGAATCAGGAACTGCTGTCCTTTAAGCTTTGGAGAGACATCATAGGAGAACCGCAGCGGATAAAGCGGATGAGGATTCCGGAGAAAATAATAACAGTAGGTGTAGTCGACCAATGTCACGGAGAGATTGGCTTCGGTATGTGTTTCCCTGTAAATGATCAGATTGGAAGGATTTAAGTCTGTGTAGAGAACGCCGTGCGCCAGCAGGTAGGAAAGCACGTCCCCTGTTTTGGCCAGAATACGGCATAACGCCTTCACGGAGAGAGGAGACTCTGGCGCCGGGCGGGAGCAATCCTCCATGCACAGGGTGAGAGCCCCTGTCTGCTTGCCGGGCAGAAGATAGTCCTCCTCCAGCCAGTAATAAGAAGGAATGGAAGGGTGCCGCAGGGTGGACAGAGTCTCGTATTCGTCATAAAAAGCCTGTTTAACTGCGGCATCTTTTGTTATAATAGACTTGAGAAGATATCGACGCTGTCCATCTGTCGCCCGGTAAAGGGTGATATCTTTTTTCTTTTGAAAAAATGTGATGGCAGTGAATATTTTTTCCGACATAAAAACCTCCGTTATGCTGATGCGCCCGTCGAGGGAGAAGAATCCTGCTCTGCGGGATTCCTGTTCAATGGGAACAGTGTAACATACCAAAAGAAAAATGGCAAACAGAAAGGAAAACAGAGATGTATACATATATTCGCAGAGCCCAGTATCACGAGACAGACCAGATGGGAATCATCCACCATTCCAACTATGTGAAGTGGATGGAAGAGGCCCGCATCCGGTTTCTGGAGGAGATGGGAATCGATTACCGCAGACTGGAAGAGAGTGGAATCATCTCTCCTATTGTGGGGATCTCTGTACAGTACAAAAAGACCGTTCGTTTTGATGATGAAGTGCATATCGGCGTCTATGTGAAGAAATATAACGGCATCCGTCTGGAACTGGGGTATGAGATGCGGAATCAGGCGGACGGTGCAGTCTGTACTACCGCTTCTTCCCAGAGCTGTTTTACAAAAAACGGCGTCATCGTTTCTCTGAAAAAGGAGAGACCGGAGCTGGATGCAAAGGTAAGAGAATATATGGCGCGGGAACAGGCAGAATAAACGGAACACAGATACAAAGGAGGGCAAGGGGTGGCTTTCTATTTCGCGAGTGAAAAAAACAGAAGAGAAGTCAATGAGGACAGTTACTGCCAGATGGAGCTGCGCGTCAATCTGGAGGCGTCGGTGAGCGCCATGGTGGTGGCCGACGGCATGGGCGGCCTTGCCGGCGGTAGATTTTATTCCGAAGCGGCGCTGGAGCTGTGGTACCGGGAGCTTCTCCACACGATCATGGGAGAGGGTTTTCGGGGCTGTTCCCTTCATCAGCAGATTGATGCGCTGGCAGAGTTTTCGGAACACATTTTCGAAAAAATAAACGGACAGCTCTATAAAAAGGGACTGGATACCGGGGCAAAGGGCGGGACCACTCTGTCTGCGGCCATCCATTTCTGGGACACCTGGCTGATCGCCAACTGCGGGGACAGTCCCATCTATGGGATGAAAAACGGGGAACTCTCTCTGCTCGGCGATATCCAGAACGTGGCAAGCCAGATGGTGAAAAAAGGAACCACCACAGAAGGGACAGCCCTCTTTTATCAGAATAAGAACCGGCTGACGGAATATCTGGGAAAGAGGGGAGAAGTCCATCCCTTCTTCCTTCGTCTGCCTCAGGACGCGGTGGATATGATTCTCATAGGATCAGACGGAGCCTTTGGCAATCTGTCCATGACACAGATCGAGGCAATTTTAAACGGGCAGCGGCCATCCCGGCAGATGCTTACGGAACTCTTCGCCCAGTCCAGGGCCTCCGGGGAGGATGATAATCAGACGGCCATCCTGTTTGTGGACGAAAAGTCGGAGGAAGAGCTGCTCCAGACGGATATGTACCAGAATCTGAAGCTGGGCGATGACTTTCAGAATGCGACGGCGCCGTTTTGCTCCTACACAAAGATTCCGGAAGAAAAACGGGAATCAGGTCTGCGGGAAAGACTGCGCAGGTACCGCTTTACGGGAGGAAAAGAAAAATGATTTGCTATTTTGAGGAGGGAGAGACCTTCACCTGGATCCGCGACCGGGAACGGTCGGGGGAGGAGCTGGTCATTCCCCTGAAGATGATAAAAGAAAGTCACCGTACCGGCAGCAAGCAGGCCATGATCGCCGCGGATATCCGCACCGGAAAGAAGTATTTTGTGAAGGTGCTGTTCTGCAGTAATATGGAACAGATCTACGTGGAAAAGGAAAGTAAGGTGCAGCTCTATTCGCCTTACATTATCCGCATTTACGGCGGTATGCTGGACGAGAAACATAAGAGGTTCATCACACTGGTGGAATACATCAACGAGAAGGACCTGTCTGATCTGGTGACCGGCCACGGACTGGCCGGACACACGTGGAACGAGAAGATGAAGAGCTGCCATACCATTGCTCTGAAGTTTCTTTACGGCATCGATCATTATCTCTCCATGCATCGGCAGGATCCCATTGTACACCGGGATCTGAAACCGGAAAATGTGCTGGCTTCCCCGGATGGCAGCACGGTCAAGATCATAGATTTTGACTGGGTCCATCTCCATGCCTCCAATGTGACGGTGATGACAAGGCGGGAGCAGAAGGGAACGCCGGGCTATGCCGATCCCCGCTATTGGAACAGTTACATTTGCCGGCGGGAGATGGACATCTATTCGGCTGGACTGGTGCTTTATTTCCTGTATACCGGACGGCATCATTTTTATGGCAACGAGGAGCTGCAGCGCTACATGGTGGGTGACGATTACGCCTATACTTTAAAAGAGATGCCGGGCATCGACGAGCGTCTGGTTCGTATCATAGCCAGAATGATCGCCAGAGAAGAGGAGCGGTACAGTGATATCCGGGAAGTCATTGCGGATATGGAGCGGTATCTGTCGGCTGCCGGGCGAAAACCGGAGCTGCCGGAGCTGCTGCGGGAGAAGGAAGGCGGGGATACCATCCGCTTTTCCTATAAGGTGGGGGATGTGAAATACAGCCCTTATCTGAAAAATTACCGGTTTGTGCCTATTGAGTACGGGCGCAGGCAGGAACGCAGTCAGAACGGGAAGATGAGTGGACACATCCTGTCTTTTTATCGTACCGGAGATAAGATTCGGGCGGTGATCCTCCACGAGGACTGTCACCGGGTGGTGGAGAAAGAAGAGGGCTGTGTCAGCGAGGGAGACATTTTCTCCTATATGGGGACGAATATCGAAGTGCTCCAGATTAAGAAAAGAAGATAGAGGAGGAGCTTATGAGTGATAGATGGAATCCGGAGATTCCTCTGGATATACAGCAGCAGTTTGCCAGGGAAAAGGAGCAGGCCTTTACCCTGTATCTTGATTTTGTGGTGGACGGTACGGCGTCCATGTATACGATATTTCCGGCGGTCTACTACGCTGCGGCACATTTCCTGGAATGCCTCTCCAAATATGAGGTATACCCCATGGTGGGGCTTACGGTCATAAGAAATGAGAGGCAGGGTGAGGAGACAGAGCAGGTCTCTTTTGAAAACGGAGAGTTTTTTACGGGAGAGATTCCATTATTTTTAAAGAAACTGAAAAGCGTGCAGCTTTACGGCGGTGGGGACGACGGAAAAGAATCTGTCCACACGGCCATCGCCAAATCTCTTGAGAAGTTCCCGTTTCAGGGACGGAACCGGGCGCTGTTCGTGTTTACCGACGCCTACGGCAGCAATGATGACGCGGAATACACCGACAACCCGCTGGGACAGGTGATCTTTTTCTCCACGGAGGAAATGAGCGAAGAGGACTTCCGCTTCTGTTTTATGCAGGCGGACGGCGAACTGGACGAGGAGGCTTCCCCGATGTTTCTTGATATTGAGAAGCTTCTGAAACCGATGAGCACAGAGTTTTTGGATAACATTGTAAAGCCGCTCAAGGATTTGATGAAGGGAGTATCCATCGGTGCATGAAGATAGGAAAACGGTAGGAATGCTGCGGGGATCCAAGGAGGAGCTTTTTGAACAGAATCATCCGGTGATCCGGCAGCTTAAGGAGATACCGGAACTGATATTTCCGGATCAGACGGAGAAGCTTCCAACGTCCGCTCTTTCATTCAAGAGGTTATTTACCCGGAAGGAAATGGACGAGAATCATGTGGACTGTCTGATTCTTTACCGCATTGCCGGAGGAGTGGTTCACATTTTAAAAGAACTGCAAAAAAGGGGCGTCTTCCCCGGACTGATCGAGATCGGAGATTTTTATGCGGAACTGATGACCGGCGGGGTCAGAGTTTATCTCACCCATCCGGAGAAGTTTCAGCTGCTTCATTATGAACAGGATTATGAGTGGTATCCGGAGGATGAGCGTCTGTTCGGCGATGTGGAGCTGTTTGATGAAAAGACGCAGAAAAAGGCGAATGTCCGCCTGATCTATAAGATTCTTGTGGCAAGCACAAGGGGAAATGTAAAGATACCTCCAAAGTTCACGGAGGCCGATTATTCGGAACTTTTCTACAAGGCGCTGCCGGAGGAATGGAAGCAGCTGTTTGCGAATCAGCCGGACTGTGATCTTGAGACCATGGAACAGCTTCTTGTTCAATGTATTCATATGGAGGAAACATTTGCCAGGGAGGCAAAGGAGAGACTGAACGAGAAAGCGCAGAAAAAAGTGGAAGAACAGGCGTCTTCCGCACAGCCGGACGGGCAGGGAGATACCGCCGGAGCCGGAAGAACCTTATATTCCATGATCGTTCTTCTGCGGACGGAACTGGAGGACGCCCGGATCATGAGCCGTATGGTCTATCAGCTGCAGGACGCGCTGGAGACGGAGACAGAGCTTTCCCATCTGGAGTGGCAGCAGGCCTTTGTGTTTGGCAACGGCAGCATCGCTGTCACAGAATTCGCCGCTCACCCGGCAGGATTTCGCTGTCAGTGCGAACAGGAGATCAAAGATTATTCCGCCGGGGAAGCGCTGCTCATCGGCGCTGCCCTGATGGAAGAGAAAATGCGGCAGCAGCCGGACGGGTGGTCCGAAAAGCAATGCCGGAATCTGTTTCGGATGTATGTGCTGGCCGATGGCCGCCTGAAAAATGACCGGATCTTCCGGGCCGCTCTGCCAAAACTTTTTGCCTGCCAGCAGCATGGTATGGAGTTTTACGTGCTGGCAGCGGAGGACAGCCGGTGTGAGGCATGCCAGAGCCTGAAAAATCTCATGGAGGAACCGGCCGACGGCGTCGGTCCGATCCGGAAGGTCGGAAAACATGACGCAGCTTTGCAACGCGCCGGAAGCGCCGTCCAGAGAAACATGGCGCCGGGGAAAGCAGGCGCACCGGAAAGAGGCACGGCGCGGGAACCGGAGGATATCTTGCGGGATGTGGCGCCGGACAGGACAGTGCCGGGAGGAGAATCATGCTGATCCGGGCGATAAAGAGATTCAGAGAAAACACCAGAAAACGTTACGAGATGGCCGAAGAGCAGTCTATGGAGCCATGGAAAAAACAGGTGCGCGTCCTCCATGAGGAGGCGGAATTCCTGTTTTATTACGAAGAAGCAGAGCCGGAACCAAACAGTCTGCTCTGCTTCCTGATCCGGGGAGAACTGGTAAAAGGGACGCTTTCTCCGGGCAGCCCCCTCCTCCTGCTTTCCGGGCAGGCGAAGGAGCTGGGACGGGCGGAAGTTGTGAGCGACACGGAGGAAAAAGAAGAGAAGCGTCTGGGTCTGATGCACATCAAACGGAACCAGTTTGTCATCAGAATCACCGAGGTTTTCGGCGAGAAGGCCGAGACCATGGAGGTGAATCGCTATCGCAGGCAGATGGAGCGGCTGTGGGACGAACTGTCCCTGGTTGTCAATGCGGCTGAGCCTTCATGAAAGCGGACAGCATCTCGTTCATGCTGGCGCTGCCGTTGTTTTTCATGGCGGCCTGCAGCATCATAAATAAAGAGGGATCGGTCAGGGGATTGCCCGGGCCGGTCCCTTTCTCGTCTCCAGCCTGAGAAAAACCCTGTTGCAGAAGCTGCATAAGTTCCGGATGGTTCCTGGCAGTCTCCTGCCAGCTTTGATACATTTTCGAAAAACGTATAAAGCTGAGGATGGAATCAATCTGGGCCGCCTTTTCTTCCGATACCGAACTGCGGAGCGTTCGCAGTACCGCCTCCACATCGGGAGAGGCGTCCTCAAACCCGCAGGCCCTCAGCCGGGGTTCGTCTTCAAAGCCCCGCAGGATCTTCTGCAGTTCCAGAATCTTCATTTGTATTGCCAACGCCTTCGCCAGAGGCGGCCGACAGTACGGAATCACAGCATCCATGATCGTCAGTGTATCATCTTCCAGAAAACGGGAAAGAGGAGAATCCTGACCGGATAAATTGGAATTCATAATATCCTCCTTAAAATAACTTTCATATACTAATCTATGCAGGAATGTGCAGCCGCAGATCCCTGCAATCCTACACCATCCTATGAAAGGAAAGAAAAAGATATGAATAAAAACCTGATTCTGGAAGGAAACACCATCTACGAACTCGACCCGGTCTGCATGCGCACAAAATGCTTCCTGCATCCCACCCGGCAGCAGGGAGCCTGCGCCGGATGCGGGGCGCACAGGCCCGAGGCGGGAAGCGCCGGATATCGATTCTGCAAAAAAGCAGCGGCCGGCATGGAACCCGGGTCCTATGGAAAAGCAGCGGCCGGCGTAAGAAAACCGGGCCGCCAAAATCATAAAATGTGCCCGCTTCTCGGCGCGGTCATTCTGTCCGCCTGCTGTCGGAAAACCGGGTGCGCCAATCGGTGAAGCGGAGAACATCCGGATGTGCGGTTTGTGAACCGGGCAGAAATCCGGAGAGACAGCAATCATTTTGTATGATATGACAGTAATATCCCAGAGTCACGTGCTTTTGTCTGTATGGAGGCGTGGCTTTGGGTGGGGTGAATATCGAAAGTCAGTTATAATTTACAGATGTGATAATAAAGAAACATTGCATAAAGATGTAAAAATAAGAATAAAAGGATTTTTAGAAGCAATGGTGATATAGAATAGCTCCAGCATCAACTTTGTCTACATTCTGAAGGGGGGCCACGACCGTGGCCCCTCGTTCATTTATCCTGTGTGAAGTCCTGACCAATCAGGAGTCATATCTCATCCACAGCAGCAGCTGTTGCCGCCGCCGAAGCCGAATCCATTGCCGCATCCGCAGCAGGAGAGGATGAGGAGCAGCCAGATGATATCGCATCCGTAGCCACATCCGTCGCTGTTTCCGCTAAAGCCGCCGCCGTTGCCGCAGCAGCAGAGTAATAAGAGTGGGAACAGGCAGTTGCCAAAGCCTCCGTCACATCCGTTGCTTCTTGCCTGGCAGTTTGTAGCAGCTAAATCACTCATGTTGAGTACCTCCAATGTTTATTTACAGTTTATAGTATGCCTGACGGGAAAAATGTTTCCGCAAAAATGATGACTGGCGCATGGGGGATGGTGACAGGGATTATTGGAAGGATGAGAAGGAGAATAATTCAGATTTTGTAAAAACTGAGAGAGGAAAATGTTTTTCTGGCAAAAAAATGAAGAAATAGCTTGTATTTTATGCAGGAATGGCATACAATAGGGAAAGTGCTTGACGGTCTGCGTGGAAAGAGGCATCGCCGGAGACGGAAGACGCCGGGCGCGCGGATCATTTGCAGGATAAAAA
The DNA here is from genome assembly GCA_019114885.1 of Candidatus Anaerobutyricum stercoripullorum. Classification (GTDB taxonomy): domain Bacteria; phylum Bacillota; class Clostridia; order Lachnospirales; family Lachnospiraceae; genus Anaerobutyricum; species Anaerobutyricum stercoripullorum. Next base: position 1,640 of record DXEQ01000221.1, on the reverse strand, counting down.
AGGAAAGACAGATATATTTGAAAAATACAGGAGGTATCAGGATGAAACCGTACAAGGAGCTTACGAGAAAAGAATTACTGGATTTACAGAAGGAGCTTCTGGCAGAGTACCAGAGTCAGAAGGATAAGGGGCTGAAGCTGGATATTTCCAGAGGTAAGCCAAGCAAGGAGCAGCTGGATTTGTCCATGCCGATGCTTGATGTGCTGGGCAGCGATTCTGATATGCATGCGGAAGACGGGACCGATGTGCGCAACTATGGTCTGCTGGACGGTATCCCGGAGGCAAAGAAGCTGATGGGTGATCTGATGGGAGTCGATCCTTCTCAGGTGATCGTGGGAGGCAACTCCAGTCTCAATATCATGTATGATATGGTGGCCCGCTCTGAGCTGTTCGGTGTGATGGGCAGCACGCCGTGGTCCAGACTGGACAAGGTGAAGTTCCTCTGTCCGGTTCCGGGTTATGACAGACATTTCGCAGTGACGGAGCAGTTCGGCATCGAGCTGATCAATGTGCCGATTCTTGCGGACGGTCCGGATATGGACGCTGTGGAAGAATATGTGAACAATGACCCGGCAGTGAAGGGAATCTGGTGCGTACCGGTATACGCCAACCCGACCGGAAGCGTGTATTCTGAGGAGACAGTGAAGAGACTGGCGGCCCTGAAACCGGCGGCAAAGGATTTCCGGATCTACTGGGATAACGCATACTGCGTACACCACTTATTTGATGAAGAGGAGAAGCAGGCAAAGGTGCTCAACATCCTTGAAGAGTGCGAGAAGGCAGGCAACCCGGATATGGTTTATCAGTTCTGCTCCACATCCAAGGTGACATTCGCCGGAGCAGGCGTTGCGGCGCTTTCTTCTTCCCCGGCCAACATCGCGGATATCAAGTCCAAGCTGCAGTGGTCTACCATCGGACCGGATAAGATCAATCAGCTCCGCCATGTACGTTTCTTCAAAGATGTGAACGGCTTAAAAGAGCATATGAAGAAACACGCGGCCATCGTCCGTCCGAAGTTTGAGGAAGTGCTCGCCACACTGGAAAGAGAGCTTGCTGAGCTGGAGATCGCGCAGTGGAGCCATCCGTTGGGAGGATATTTTGTTTCCTTTGACGCCATGGAGGGATGTGCGAAGAAGATCGTGGCAAGATGTAAAGAGGCAGGTCTGGTGCTCACAGGGGCCGGCGCCGCATTTCCTTACGGAAAGGACCCGAAAGATTCCAACATCCGTATCGCTCCGACCATGCCGACACTGGACGAGCTTAAGGAGGCTCTGGAGCTGTTTGTGATCTGTGTGAAACTGGTGGCTGTGGAGAAGCTTCTGGAGGCCTAGGCAGGTAACGGTGCAGGCAGACGCTTCGATTTGCCGCCTGAATGGTCTGTCCGTAATATATGAATGACAGAATGGTTACGAAAAAACTTGAAACAAATGAGGGATTGCTGTAAGATATCAAAGGATACCGACAGACATCTCATAGAATGAGAGGATAAATGCAGATGATAAGAATCGTCGTCTGTGTTTATCCTTTTTGTATGAAAATGAGTCTTGTGTCAGGCGTGCGGCGCGTTTGTGCCGGAGAGGCTATCCGGGAGATACAACGCGCTGCCGGACAGGAAAGGAAACAGAGCAGATGGAAAATAT
>DXEQ01000220.1 GCA_019114885.1 Candidatus Anaerobutyricum stercoripullorum | reverse complement strand
TTTCAAGTTTGGTTATTGCAGCATTTTTGATTTTGTCTGTTCTGACAGCCTACAACATCCGCTTCGGCGAGGAGAAAGCGGAAACGGAGGTGGAGGAGACCATCGGAAACAATGAAGATGTGATCAGCTCCGGGGAGGCGCGCATCGGCAGCCGGGAGCAGAGTGACGGCGCAGACGACACAGATGATGCAGAAGGGACAGAAAGCGGACGCAACGAGGAAGACGGCGCAGACGACGCAGATGAGACAGCCGGAGATCGCGGCCTGACCAACGATACATCAGAGAAAGACGACAGCCGCACGTCGCAGACACATTTTGCTTACGACGGAAAACAGCGGCTGCCATGGCCGGTCATGGGCAACGTGATCCTGCCGTACAGTATGGATACGACCGTCTATTACACAACGCTGGATCAGTATGCCTGTAATGACGGCCTGCTGATCGGGGCCAGGAAAGGCGAGGAAGTGACTGCGGTGGCCGACGGAAGAATCGTCAACGTGGCACAATCCGACCGGTACGGGACCATGGTAACCCTTCTGATCGGGGATAATTACGAGGTTTTCTACGGGCAGATGGGAAACGTAAAACACGAGATTGGCGATGAAGTAAAAGAAGGAGATGTGCTTGGCCTTGTGGCGGAACCGACCCGCTCTTTCGTGTTGGAAGGCCCGCATCTGTACTTTAAGATGACGTACCAGGGCGAGCCGGTGAATCCGGTGGATTATCTGGAATCCTGAAAACAGACAGAGTTCGCCCCGGAGAAAGTATTCACCCGGGGCCGCAGAACCGCATAAGATAAAAAAGGGGAAACCCCGTGAAAAATACAGCCGGATTTGTGATACAATGGCAGAAGACAACAGACGCGGGATACGGACAGAGGGAAAAATACCAGGAAGTCTCCGGCTGATAAGATAGGGAGGGCCGGCAGCGGTCCTCCCGGAAAGAGGAACGACAGATGCAGTATACTTACATAGTGGAATGTCGGGATGGCACCCTGTACACCGGGTGGACGACAGATCTGGAGAAAAGAATCAAGGCGCACAACGAGGGAAAAGGCGCGAAGTACACAAAAAACAGGGCCCCTGTCCATCTCGTATATTATGAGGAATACGAGACGAAGCAGGAGGCCCTGAAAAGAGAGTACGCTATCAAACAGCTGACGCGACAGGAGAAACTGGCCCTGATCGCGACCCGGAAAGCCGGGAGCTGATGACAGCGTACAGATGATCACAGCATGTAAACATACATGAAGATGAAGTGACAGAAGCTGCCGCCCATCACAAACAGATGGAAGATCTCATGGCTGCCAAAGTCTTTTGGCAGCTTGTCAAAGATCGGGAGCTTCAGTCCGTAAAGGATTCCGCCGATGGTATAGACGATACCGCCGGCCAGAAGCCATCCGAAGGCAGCGGCCGGAAGGGCGGCCACCAGTGGCTTAAATACAAGCACGCAGGTCCAGCCCATGCCGATGTAGATGATGGAGCTGACCCAGTGCGGGCAGTTGATGATAAATATCTTAAGTCCGATGCCGACAAAAGCGGTCGCCCACACGAGAATCAGAAGAGGGATGCCGCTGCTTCTCGGGAGAGCCAGCAGGCATACCGGCGTGTAGGAGCCGGCGATCAGAACGAAGATCATCGCGTGATCGATACGGCGAAACAGCAGGTTCACCTTCGCGGAGATATCCAGCGAGTGATAGAGACTGCTGGCACCATAAAGAAGAATCATGCTCCCGATGAAAACCGCCATGGAAAATACGGCAACACTGCTGTCACTCCTGGTCGCCTTGAAAATCAGCGGGAAGGAGCAGATAACAGCGCCTCCCATGGCGATAAGATGTGTGATGGCACTTCCGGGGTCTTTTAAACGTGTATTCATGATCATACCTCCTTAAAAATACTATGGTTTTCCTCCCGGCTGTGTTATGATGAAACAAACAGTCAGCCGGAAGAGACTGTAAACATATGAATATTATATGACGTAGTTTTAAAAACTATGTATCAAGTGTTTAAATACTAGCACATCGAAACTGAAAATGCAACCCCTTCTTTTACACATATTTTCCTGCAAAAGAGACCCGTTTCGTACAAATGGGACAGTGTGGGAGAAGGCAGCGGGATAAAAAGGAGAAGATTATGAGAATCGGACTGGCACAGATGGATATCTTCTGGGAAAATGTACAGAAGAACATGGAAAAAGCAGAGGATTTTATAAAAAAGGCAAAAGAGAATCAGGTGGAACTGCTCATTTTTCCGGAAATGACGCTGACGGGCTTCTCCATGCATGTGGAAAAGACCACGAAAGACTGGCAGCAACAGGTACATTTTTTTGAGGAAATGAGTCGGCAGCATGAGATCAGTATCATATTCGGATACCCCGCGCCTGTCGGGATATCCGGTCAGAAAATGTATCACAACCATCTGGCGCTGGCAGAGCACGGGCGCGTCCGCATGGATTACACGAAGCTGCACCCGTTTACCTTCGGGCAGGAAGGGGAATGTTTTTCAGGCGGAGAGGAGATTGTCTGCACTCCGTGGAAAGATACGATGCTGGGGGCTTTCATCTGCTATGACCTCCGCTTTCCGGAGATATTTCAGATCAGCTCCGCGAAGAGTGAACTGATCGTGCTCATCGCCAACTGGCCGGTCAGCCGGATTGACGACTGGGACTGCCTGCTGAAAGCAAGAGCTATTGAGAATCAGGCGTATATCGCGGCGGTCAACCGGACGGGAGAGGGCGGAGGACTGCTCTATAACGGTCATTCGGCTCTGTACGGTCCGCGGGGAGAGCGGCTGACGACCCTCTGCCAGGAGGAGAGCCTGCTGATTGGTGAGGTGGACCCGGAATATGTGCGCCGCTGCCGGGATGTCTTTCCATTAAAAAAAGACCGACGGGAAGAGCTGTACAGGAAGAGCCGTGTGCAGGTCGTGCCTGCTGATGCAAGATGACAGGGGCGGCCGAAGGCGCGACAGCATGGCGCGCAACTGAATTTTGGCAGGAGAAAGCAATCTGGCGGGCGTGCAGCAGCATGGCGCACAAGCTCCGCGGTCGGCCCGCTGATTTTCGGGGCGGAAAATGTTTTCTGATTGACTTTGCCGCGGGCTTATGCTATCTTTTATCAGTGCAATCGACAATTTACATAGGAACGGATTGAGGAGTCCGGAGTATTGATCCGGGCTCTATTTTTGTGTTTTTAGAAAGAGAGACATACATGGAATCATTACAGTTTATGGAACTTGAGATCAAACCACAGATTTTGAAGGCAATCGCCCACATGGGATTTGAGGAGATGACGCCGATTCAGGCAAGAGCCATCCCGGTGGAACTGTCCGGCGCCGATGTGATCGGTCAGGCTCAGACGGGAACCGGTAAGACGGCGGCCTTTGCCATCCCGATTCTGGAGAAGCTCAATCCGAAGAGGAAGAAGCCGCAGGCCATGGTCATCTGTCCGACCAGAGAGCTGGCCATTCAGGTGGCTGACGAGATCCGGAAGCTGGCCAAATACATGCCGTCGGTGAAGGTGCTGCCTATCTACGGCGGTCAGGAGATCTCCAAACAGATCCGGTCCCTGAAAGCCGGGGTGCAGGTGATCATCGGAACGCCGGGCCGTATCATGGACCATATGAGAAGAAAAACAGTGAAATTTGACGAGATCTGTACCGTTGTTCTCGATGAGGCAGATGAGATGCTGGATATGGGATTCCGGGAGGACATCGAGACGATCTTAAGCGAGATCCGGGAAGACCGGCAGACCCTTCTTTTCTCAGCGACGATGCCGCGGCCGATCATGGAGCTGACCAGGAAATATCAGCGGGATCCGCAGACCATCCGGGTGGTGCGCAAGGAACTGACTGTTCCGAATATCACCCAGTATTATTATGAGGTGCGCCCGAAGAATAAGAGCGAGGTGCTCTCCCGTCTGCTGGATATCTATGATCCGAAGCTGTCAGTGGTCTTTTGCAACACGAAGAAAGGCGTGGATGAACTGGTGCAGGATCTTCAGGGCCGGGGATACTTTGCGGAAGGACTTCACGGAGACATGAAACAGACCATGCGTGACCGGGTGATGCGCAGCTTCCGGAACGGCAAGACAGAGATTCTGGTGGCGACCGATGTGGCGGCCCGGGGAATCGACGTGGACGATGTGGACGCGGTGTTCAACTACGACCTGCCGCAGGATGACGAATACTATGTACACCGGATCGGAAGAACCGGCCGCGCCGGCAAATCCGGCATGGCCTTCACATTTGTGGTGGGACGTGAGGCGTATAAGCTGCGGGAGATCAAGAGATACTGCAAGGCGAAGATCAAGGCGCAGCCGATTCCTTCTCTCAATGACGTGACTGAGACCCGGGTGGAAAAAATCTTTGAAAGACTGGATTCTTATATTGAAGACCAGGACTTAAAGCGTTATATTAATATGATAGAGACATTTGTCAATGAGAAGGATTATACGGCAATGGACGTGGCGGCCGCCTTCCTGGCAGAGATTCTCGGCAGCGCCGAAGGAAAGAGCAGCCAGGCCGGAGAGGACTTCGGGGACACCGGCGCGGAAGAAGGTATGGTGCGGCTCTTTATCAATATCGGAAAGAAACAGGGCATCCGTCCGGGAGATATCCTGGGCGCCATCGCCGGAGAGTCCGGCATCCCGGGTGATCTGGTGGGCAGTATCGATCTGTATGACAGATATACCTTTGTGGAGGTGCCAAGAGAGGTGGCCTCCGAGGTGCTGGACGCCATGAAGAACGCCAGAATCAAAGGTAAGACCATCAACGTGGAGCCGGCCAACCGGAAGTAAGACGCCGGACATTTCCGCGCGCGGGAAAGCATCACGCAGGTGACGCTGTAAAAGGCGTCTTTCGCCGGACGTTTTCGTGCGCGGGAAAGAATATAACTGCAGGAGAAGGAGCCGGGCAGTTACGACAAAATAGAAATCGAGGGAACAACATGGGAATATTTTCAAATCTGTCATTTACGGAAAAGGTGCAGCTGCATATTCAGAAGACGAGGCCAATCCTGAACCGGCAGGCACTGTTTACTGACGCCGGTCCGAACTTCCGCCGGCCCATAGAGCCGGAGACGGGGGATACCGTGCAGATTCGTTTCCGCACGGCCAGAGATAACGCGGAGCACGTCTACTTCTGCACAGAAAAAGAAAAAAAGGAAATGCAGGTGGGTTCCCGGAACTCTCTTTTCGATTTCTATGAGACGGAGATCGTCATGGGCAGGGATGCGCTGCGATACTACTTTGAGATACATGCAGGCGGGGATATGTGTTATTTCAATAAAAAGGGAGCCGCGGCTGAACTGGAACCGTTTTTTAACTATACGATGACGCCGGGATTTGCCACTCCGGACTGGGCCAAGGGCGCGGTATTTTATCAGATCTATGTGGACCGCTTTGCCAATGGCGATCCGTCCAACGATGTGCTGGACCGGGAGTACATTTATATCGGAGAACCGGTGAGTCAGGTACGCGACTGGGAGAAATACCCGGCGCAGATGGGCGTGCGGGAGTTCTACGGAGGAGATCTGCAGGGGGTGCTGGATCATCTGGATTATCTCAAAGATCTGGGCGTCGATGTGCTCTACTTAAACCCGATCTTCGTTTCCCCGTCCAATCACAAGTATGATATTCAGGATTACGATTACGTGGATCCGCATTTCGCGAAGATCGTGGTGGATGAGGGAGAGGTGCTGCCGGAAGGAGCCCTCAACAATATCCACGCCACGAAGTACATTTCCAGAGTGACGGACAAGAGAAACCTGGAGGCCAGCAACGCATTTTTTGTTCATTTTGTGGAAGAGGTGCACAAGAAGGGGATGCGGGTGATTCTGGACGGCGTCTTCAATCACTGCGGTTCTTTCAACAAATGGATGGACGCGGAGCGGCTCTATGAGAACCAGTACGGCTACGAGAAGGGCGCTTACGTCGATAAGAACAGCCCGTATCACGATTATTTTACATTTTATAATGAAGAGGAATGGCCGTATAACGAGGAATACGATGGATGGTGGGGGCACCGGACGCTGCCGAAGCTGAATTACGAGGGCTCCCGTCAGCTTTATGAATATATTCTCAATATCGGAAAGAAATGGGTCTCCCCGCCTTACAATGTGGACGGCTGGCGGCTGGATGTGGCGGCGGACCTGGGCTACAGCGAGGAGATGAACCATCAGTTCTGGCGGGATTTCCGCGCCGCAGTCAAGGAGGCCAACCCGGACGCCATCGTTCTGGCGGAACATTACGCGGACCCGGGAGACTGGCTGGAGGGCGACCAGTGGGATACGGTCATGAACTATAACGCCTTCATGGAGCCGGTCACCTGGTTCTTTACCGGCATGGAGAAGCACAGCGACGAAAAGAGGAGCGACCTGCTGGGCAACACGGGGGCTTTTCTGGATTCCATGCGGTATCACATGTCCCGCTTCCAGTATCCGTCCCTGCTGGTATCCATGAATGAATTGTCCAACCACGATCACTCCCGTTTCCTCACCAGGACCAATCAGACGGTGGGAAGGACGGCCAGTCTGGGACCGGAGGCGGCAGACCGGAATGTGAACATGGGAGTCATGCGGGCAGCGGTCATGCTGCAGATGACCTGGCCGGGCGCGCCGACCATCTATTACGGCGATGAGGCCGGAGTCACCGGCTGGACGGACCCGGATAACCGCCGGACCTACCCGTGGGGGCATGAAGATAAGGAACTCATAGAATATCACCGGCAGCTGATACGGATTCACAAGGAGCATGAGGCGCTTCTCACCGGTTCCCTCGTTTATCTGGAGGGCGCCTACAAGGTCATCTGCTACGGACGTTTTAATGAGCAGGAGAAGATGGTCGTTCTGATCAACGGCAGCTTTGACGAGGCCCGGGTGCGGGTGCCGGTCTGGGAGGCCGGTGTGACGGCAGAAGAAGATCTGCGTCAGATTATCATGAGCAGTGAAGAGGGATTCACTCTGGAAGAACAGATCCGCCCGGTACAGGGCGGCGTGCTGGAGATCACCCTCCCTGCCATCTCCGCCATTCTTCTCACGGCGGCGCCGAAATAGCGGCGCTGCCGGTCCGGCAGAAAGGAAGCTGTTCTTATAGAAAAAACACTTGATTTTTTCATGGGAATCGGATATAATACAGAACTGTCAGAGATGACAATTGCATATTGCATGGGTGGATTCCCGAGTGGCCAAAGGGGACAGACTGTAAATCTGCTGCAAATTGCTTCGGTGGTTCGAATCCACCTCCGCCCATTGATTGAAAGACACGGTATTTGATGCCGTGTTTTTTTGTGTGTAAATATTTCTGCTTTATACCATTTTAGTTCTTTGAAGTTTTGTTCCGTGAAAATGCAGTTCTATGATCCGGTTAATGATAAAGTTTTTCGATAAGAGAAAAAATATGGAAATACTCAGGATACAGAGTTAAAATAAAAAGGAAAATAGAAAACAGGGAGGATTGTCAGATGGAAAAGCATAAATTCTGGGCGTGGGCTCTTATTTTTTGTTTGTTTATGACAATGTATACCGGGTATAAGCACAAATAGGAGGGACTAATATGTTAAATTGTTTAAAATGCTTATCAAAAATTGATGGAAAGAAAACCGGAATTTTCGCGGCAGGCGTGCTGTTTGGTACAGCTGGTATTAAGATTCTGTCCAGCAGGGAAGCAAAGAAAGTATATACAAACTGTACCGCAGCGGCACTCCGCGCTAAAGAATGCATTATGAATACTGCATCCACCATTCAGGAAAATGCGGAAGATATTTACGCGGAAGCACAGCAGATGAACGAGGAGAGAGCTGCAGAGGAAGAGGAAGCAGTGGAGACCGCTGAGGAAGAAGAGTCCCATGAAGTTTAAGATCAAGCATGAGATTCGGGGAAGAATCCGTCTGCAGAACTGTCAGAAAAAGTTGTCCTGTGAACAGGCGGACGCGCTTCAATATTATTTGAGTCTGAAAGACCCCGTGGAGTCTGTGAGCGTGCAGGAACGCACCGGTAATATCGTGATCCGGTATACGGGAGAGAGGGAGAATATCCTTCGGATGCTCAGGGAGTTTCGGCTTGCCGATGTGAAAGTTCCGGAAGAATGCCGTCAAAGCAGCAGACGCAGATTAAATCAGGAGTATGGGGATAAATTGATCAATCGAATTGTTCTCTATTACGGGGGCAGACTATTTATTCCTTATCCTCTGCGGGCAGTTCTCACGGCGGTGAAATCCATAAAGTATATCAGGCACGGCCTTGAGACGTTGGCAAAGGGAAAAATAGAAGTGCCTGTGCTTGACGGCACGGCCATTGCCATCTCCATGGTCCGTGGAAATATCAACACGGCGTCTTCCATTATGTTTTTGCTGGGTGTCGGGGAGATTCTTGAGGAATGGACCCATAAGAAATCCGTGGATGATCTGGCCAACAGCATGTCTTTAAATGTCAGCAAAGTATGGCTGGTGCGGGATGGACAGGAAGTGCTGGTGCCGGTGAATGAGATTCAGGAAGGAGACCTGGTCCGGGTACATATGGGAAATGTGATTCCTTTTGACGGCACAGTGACAGAGGGAGAAGCCATGGTCAATCAGGCGTCCTTCACCGGCGAAGCGCTGCCGGTCCGCAAATGCGGGGGTGGTTACGTTTATGCCGGCACGGTGGTGGAGGAGGGAGAAATCACTCTTCAGGTAAAAAAAATCAACGGTTCCAGCCGTTTTGAAAAAATCGTCACCATGATTGAGGAATCGGAACAGCTGAAATCCACACTGGAAAGCAAGGCAGAGCATCTGGCGGATAAGCTGGTGCCATACACCCTGCTGGGAACAGGACTTACTTATCTGTTGACGAGGAATACCACAAAAGCACTTTCAGTGCTCCTGGTGGATTTCTCCTGCGCTCTGAAACTGGCCATGCCGATTTCCGTGCTGTCCGCCATCCGGGAGGCTGGCGGCCATAAAATAACGGTTAAGGGCGGCAAATCCATGGAAGCCATGGCAGAAGCAAAAACCTGTGTTTTTGATAAAACCGGAACCCTTACCAAGGCACAGCCGACGGTGGTGGACGTGGTGTCTTTCAACGGAGAGGAAGAGGATGAGCTGCTCCGGATAGCCGCCTGTCTGGAGGAACATTTTCCACATTCCATGGCGAAAGCCGTGGTGCAGGCGGCCATGGACAAAGGCCTTGTCCATGAGGAACTTCATTCTAAAGTGGAATATATCATAGCCCATGGCATTTCCTCCAAAATTGATGATAAGAAAGTGATCATCGGCAGTTATCATTTCGTTTTTGAAGATAACAACTGTATCATACCGGAGGGCATGGAAGAAACGTTCCGGCAGCTGCCGGATGAGTATTCTCATCTTTATATGGCTATGGAAGGTAAACTGGCCGCTGTCATCTGTATTGAAGATCCTTTGCGGGAGGAAGCGGCGGATGTCATAAGGCAGTTAAAAGAAATCGGAATGGAAAAGGTAGTCATGATGACCGGAGATAGTGAGAGGACCGCCAGATCCATCGCTGCCCGGGTGGGCGTGGACGAGTATTACTCTGAGGTTCTGCCGGAAGATAAGGCCGGATTTGTTGAGAAAGAGAAGAAGGCCGGTCGGAAAGTCATCATGATTGGCGATGGAATCAACGATTCGCCGGCACTCTCGGCCGCCGATGTGGGCGTTGCCATCAGCGACGGCTCGGAGATTGCCAGAGAGATTGCCGATATCATCATTGGGGAAGATAATCTGCAAGAACTCGTCACATTGAAAGCTATCAGTAACTGTTTGATGAAAAGAATTCAGAATAACTACAGAGCTATCATGAGCTTCAATGCGGGGCTTATCATTCTGGGGGTTCTGGGAATTCTGCCGCCGACAGTATCGGCGCTTCTTCACAATACCTCAACTCTGTGCATCAGCCTGAACGGCATGAGAAATCTTTTGCCGGAAGAGAAGACAGAGGCGTAGCAGGATGCCGGCTGGTATGACAGGAGATCAGATAAAATCGATTGTCGCCAGCCAGGCATCCTTTTTTTGTGCGCAAAAAGAGCAAAACATCGTCCGACACATTTTGGAATATTTCGCTTTCCTTTTTCGGGGAAGTATACTACAATAATTCAAAAGCAGACGAAGATATCGCCAGCGATATTACGCTGTGGCAAAAAAGCGATGCCGCCAGCGGTATTACGCTGCGGCAAAGAGATGCGATGTCGCTGATCATGATAAGAGGGCAGGATAAAATGGGAAGAAGACAGGAAAAACGTAAGAAAAAACAACAGATGCACAGAAAATGGGGATTGCTGGGCGTTTCCGCGGCAGCGGTGCTTTGCGCCGCTTATCTGCTGACCTGTTCCATGGTGGATGGGAAGACCATCGTGGACGGAGTGGCGGTCAACGGTACGGAAGTGGGCGGTCTGACGGCGGAGCAGGCGGCGGACCGGATCCGGACCAGCTTCGAGGAGGAGTATGCCGGGGCGGTTCTCACGGTAAATGCCAACGGTGCGGAGTATCAGGTGGAGATGTATCCATCCATCGCCATGGACGTGGACAGCGCTGCCCAAAAAGCCATGGAATACGGCCACGGCAGCTTCCTTACGAGGGGAGCGGCTCTTCTCAAGGCGAAGCTCTTTGGAGAGGATCTCACACAGAATCCGCAGGTGGCGGATGAAGGGAAGCTGGGGGAAGCCATCGACGCTTCCGGGCTGTCGGCCATCAATACGACGGTGCAGACCACCTACGAGGTGACGGGGGAGTCGCTGGTATTTCACAAAGGAGTCACCGGCGTGTCCGTGGACAAGGAGAAGCTTACGGAGGCGGTGAAGGAAGCCGTATCGAAGGATGATTTTGAGACGGTGATCGAAAGTCCCATGCTCACCGGCACGGTGGAGGCCACGGACGTGCAGGCCGTCTATGACAAGATTCACACAAAGAAGGCTAACGCCACCCTGGACCCGAAAAATGATTACAAGATTGTCAAGTCCGTCACCGGCGTGAGCTTTGATGTGGACAGTGCGAGAGCGGCTTTTGACGCGGCGGCAGAGGGCGAGGATGTGACGATTCCGCTGAAGATCAAGAAGCCGAAGATCACAACCAAAAAGCTGAAGAAACATTTGTTTAAAGATAAGCTGGGCAGCTGTACCACCAACGTGAGCGGGTCAAGTGCCAGGGTGTCCAACGTGGATCTGGCAGCGGAGACGATAGACGGTACGATTCTGCTGCCGGGCGAGACATTTTCTTATAATGACACGCTGGGCGAGAGGACTACGGCAAGAGGTTACCAGGCCGCGCCGGCCTACTCCAACGGAGAGTCCGTGCAGGAGGTGGGCGGAGGCATCTGCCAGGTGTCTTCGACTTTATATAAGGCGACCCTGCTCTCCAATCTGGAGATCGTGGAACACCACAACCACTCCTACGTGTCCGCCTACATCGGCATCGGTATGGATGCCACGGTATCCTGGGGAGGGCCGGATTATCAGTTTAAAAACGACACCGACTATCCGATCCGCATTGACGCGGCTTATTCCGGCGGTCAGGTGACCTGCACAATCTACGGGGCCAAGCTGGACGATGTCCGGGTGGAGATGACGGCGGAGACTCTGCAGGTCAACTCCTGCGGCACCGTCTATCAGGATGACCCGGATATGGCGGAGGGCACCAGCACGGTGGTCTCCTCCGGCCACGACGGCTATGTGGTGCAGACTTACCGGAATCTTTACGAGGGAGATAAGAAGATCTCCTCAAAGAAGGAGGCTTACTGTGTCTACCGGAAGAAGGACCGGATTGTGCGGGTGGGCACAAAGGCGGCCGAACCGGCGCCGGATACCACGGCGGAAGGAGAGACCGGCGGCAGCGAGCTGACGCCGGATGATACCGATTTGGCGGAATAGGTGGAAAATGTTGCGGTCCTGCGGACATTTTGCACAAAAGGCCGGCCTGCCAAAACATTTTCTTATGTATTTCCGGCAAAAATTTATCGTATCCCTTTATTGAAAAACGTGGACAGGAAGTTTAAAATAAAAGAAGGATAAATTACACTGGGTTGATTTACATTTCATTTATAGTAAATGAAAAAAGGGATGCAACATACTTTTGGAGGTTCAGAAAATGTTAACCAAGATGATTGAAACATTGAAGAAGAATCCTCGCACGATTGTCTTTACAGAAGGCACCGACAACAGAATCCTCGATGCG
>DXEQ01000219.1 GCA_019114885.1 Candidatus Anaerobutyricum stercoripullorum | reverse complement strand
AAATGCACTGGGTATCCGGGGCATGAGTCTGAAAGACGACGACGCCGTCCGCCATGTGTATGTGACGGAGGCTGCTTCCGGAGACTGCATCCTGTACAAAGATAAAGAACTGTACTTTCAGAAAATCAGACAGATGTCCAGAGACAGCCGGGGTGTGAAAGTACGAAGGTAAATATTTCGGAACAGGATAGAGGAACAGGGGCGTCTGCCCTGCCAAAAGGAAAGTAAAAAAAGACGGACTACTGTAACCCATACGGTGATAAAAGATCTCACAAACGGGATATTCCTTATCACCTGCGGAACTTCAGCAGTCCGTTATTTTAATGCTCTCTTTTCTGAGAGATTATGATTAATATTTCTCTAGTAGATCACAACCGGGAAACCGGCCTCTACATTTTTATAGATCGTAGCTGCGGCAGAATATGGGAGATTCACACATCCGTGAGAACCGTTGCTCCGGTAAATGGAGCCGCCGAAGCTGCTTCGCCAGGAAGCGTCGTGCATACCCTGGTTTCCGTTAAACGGCATCCAGAATGTCACCTCGGAGCTGTAGGAACCGCCTCCGGCATTTGGGCCGGTGAGCACATCCGGGCTCTTCTTGTAGGTGATGGCATAGACGCCGGTGTAGGTGGAAGCGTTCGGAGGAGTTCCGGTCACGCAGGAGGAGTTCATGATGCACTCTCCGTCAATGTAGAGCCACACTTCCTGATTGGCTATGCTGATCTCCACATAGGAATCTCCGATGTCGTCCTTGGCAGAATTCCGGCACATGGCAGTGTAGGAATACACCGGTTCTCTGGTGACGGTCTTGCCATTCTGCAGATTCTTCAGAAGCTTCTCCTTCTCTTTGTCAAAATAGATCTTCCAGCCGTAGTTGCCGCCGTAAGCGTTGATCTCCCGGCCGGAGGAAGTGGTGAAGTCTCTGGCGGCGCCCATGGTATTGTACTTGCTTCCCAGCTCTTCCACGTAGTCCCCAACCTTGCTGTCGTTAAGAGATACCTCAAAATCATCGGAGATATCGACCCAGTCTTTGATCAGGCTGTAGTCCACGGTCTCTGTGGTATATTTGAAATCATAGGTGATGTGGCTGGCGGCATATTTGTTGGCCGCGGCCAGAGCATTCTGTACCACCTCATCATTCTCGTAATATTCCGGTAGCTTGTAGAGGTCGGACTCTTCCAGATTGATGACGGTGACGCAGGTGGCAAGCGCTGTCTTGATGGCGTCCAGAAGCTGGCTCTTCTTGACGGTGTTGCCGAGGACCTCAGGAACGATCTCAAACTGTGTCTCGCCCGCTTTTATGTAAGCGTCTTCCGGCGCCGTCACATTTGCTTTGTCAAAACATTCCAGATCATTCACCACGTCGGCCAGCTTCTCCTCATCAAAGGTCACGTCCAGAGCGACGGTACGCTCATCTTTGCCGAAGAAATGTGTGAACCAGCTCCACGGGCTCTGCGCGTCAAAAAGATCGGAGATCTGTGTGCCCACGGAGATGACGGTGTCAATGTCCTGCGGGTCGATGATCTCGGTCCGTTCTTTCTCTTCCAGCGCGATCTTATGGGAATCCAGGTCGTCTGTGAATACCCGCTCCGCCTCATCGAGAGTCATGCCGCCGAGGCTGACGTTATTCACATACAGATCGCGGTAAAAATGATCTTTATAATGATAAACACCGATGCCATATACGAGAATAAGAATCACTAAAACGGCGCCGGCAACCCACCGGAAACGGATGGGAGAAGACTTTTTCTTTTTGACAGTCCGTCTGGCGCGGCTGGCACTGCCTGTCCCCTTTGCCTGCGGTCTGTCTTTTGGCTGTTCTTTTTTCATGGTTTTTCCTTTCCTTCATACGAAAAATGTATATATTGTCAAAGACATCAAAAAGTATATGGTCTCTCAGGAGACGCGCTGTCTGCAAGGACGCAGGCTCCCTTTGAGATTCGTTACATATTATAGTACATTCATAGGAAAAATCCTACCGGTGAATTCTTACAAAAGTGTTAAACTTTCATGAAATTCTTTGACCTCTTCCGGGGTCCGGCGGCTCAGATTGGAATTATGAAACCGGGGATCAAAGGTCACGTCGGCGCCAAACCAGGAAGGTGGAGTGTAAGATTCGGCGGTTTCCATGTCAGGGAATTCGATCTCCGCCATGATAAAGCCCTCATAGACGCCATGAAAGACGTCAAGCTCAATGAGAAAACCGTGAGACTCCGGAATCCTGTAGCGTGTTTTTTCTATAATTATGCCGTCTGTCTTGGTGGAAAGATGAAGAAAACTCTCCCGGGAAAGCGGCATCTCAATCTCTTCTCTGGCAAGCAGACCGCCGGATTTCAGTGTGAGAATATAGTCCTCATTCTTCTGTCGGATGCGGATGACCGGGTCGGTGCACACATAGCCCTGGGAAATATGATCGTGCGGATAAGAGACCAGGTCTTCCGGGAGACATTTTATCAGATATTTGCGTTCAATTTCCATACAAATTCCTCCTGTTTGAATCTGACGCACGGTGCATCTGCGGCAAAACAGAAGCAGGTACTGTGACCGCTGTTTTTTGCCGTGCTTAAGACAGTATACATGATTTCCGGAAAAAAGGAAACTATGAATTTATGATGGCTGACCTTGATAAATATACGTTTTTGGGCTATTATTCTATTTAACAGGATATTCGTTTTGTATGCAGAACAGGATATTTTGACGAAAAGAAAAAGATGGGAGGTATATCAGATGAGTTTAGTATATGTTTTTTTTGCGGATGGATTTGAAGAAGTAGAGGCACTCACCACAGTAGATCTGCTGCGGAGGGCCGGGGAAGATGTGCGAATGGTTTCCATCATGGGAAGAAAAAATGTGACCGGTTCCCACAATATTTCTGTGGACTGCGATATGGTCTTTGAGGAGATCGGGAAGACGGCAGATCTTCTGGTGCTGCCGGGCGGACTACCGGGAACAGATCATTTAAGAGCGCACAGAGAGCTGAATCACCTGCTCATGGAGCAGTATAATGACGGTCGGCTGCTGGCTGCCATCTGCGCCGCGCCGTCTGTGTTTGCCGGACTGAACTTCCTGAAAGGAAGGAAGGCCACCAGTTATCCGGGATGCGTAGACCCGTCTTTGTGCGGAGAGTATGTGGAGGACGCCGTTGCCGTGGATGGCAATATCATCACAAGCCGTGGTGTTGGCACAGCCATTCCGTTTGCCCTCGCCCTGATCGGGGTGCTGGAGGGCCAGGAAGAGGCGGACAAGATCGCCGCGTCTATTGTATACCGTTAAGCAGGAGGAATGCATGAATCAGGAAAACGAGACAGGTTTTTTCAGGCAGTACTTTACTGCCTGCTTTCAACCGGGAAAGTATAAGACACTGCTGGAGAAAAAGACAGGGGGACATGTGCTTTACATGGTCCTGCTGCTGATTTTCCTGCTGGTGATCGATACCATTATCCCTTTTGGCGCCTGGATGACCAGTATGGGCGGGTTCCGCGGCCTTTTTCTGGAGCGGATTCCCGCCTTTACGGTGGAGAACGGCATCTTTACTTCGGAGTCGCCCGTGTCTTTCAATATAGGACCGGTGCTCCGGGTGGAGATGGACTCCGGGGTGGAAAAGTTTACCGAAGCGGATGTAGATAAAGATTATCAGGAGGAGATTCTGGTCAGCAGGACCAACGTACTCATACGAAGCATGGAAACGATGACGGAGATTCCTCTGTCTGGTTTCGCGGATATGAAGCTGAGTAATCAGACTCTGGTGGCGGCCATCCCGTTTCTTGTGGTGATGATCGTGATCTACATGCTCATGACTCTGGCGTCGAAGGCTGTGCAATATCTGCTCATGGCTCTGATCCTCGGTGTGGTCTGCCGTTTCGGCGTGATATCGCCGGAAGGAAAGCGGGTTTCCATAAAGGAAGCCTTTCTGATCGCCATGTACGCCCGCACTCTCTTTGCTGTGATAGAGAGTGTGAACAGCTGTCTGGGTTATGTGATCCCGGCTTTCTGGGTGACAGCCATTTCCGTCATGGTCGTTATGGGATACATTTACAGAGCGGAAGTATCTATTTTGAAACCGGAGCAATTCGGAAAGGAGAGGTAGAATGTCAAAAGTAATTATGGTAACCGGCGGCAGCCGGAGTGGAAAAAGTGTCCTTGCGGAGAAAAAGGCAAGGGAATACGGAAAGAGGAGCGTGCTCTATATTGCCACGGCCATTCCCGTGGATGAAGATATGAAGGAAAGAATCCGGATCCATCAGCAGCGCCGGGATTCCGAGTGGGGAACCTATGAAGGTTACCGGGATCTGGGCGAGGTGGTGAGCAGCACGGAAAAAGATACGATCCTTCTGGATTGTGTGACCGTGCTCATCACAAATATTCTCATGGAAGATGAGAAAGACTTTGACAAGCTCACATCCAGAGAGGTGGAAGATCTGGAGGCGCAGGTCATCATGGAGCTGAGCAATATCATAAAGGGAGCCAGAGACGGCAACAAGACACTGATCCTTGTCACTAACGAGGTGGGGATGTCTGTGGTCCCTTCCTATCGTCTGGGACGGATTTTCAGCGATATTACCGGAAAGGCCAATCAGTTTATCGCCTCGCTGAGTGATGAGGTTTATGTGTCCATCAGCGGCATTCCTCTGCGGCTGAAATAGCAGGGCGCTCTAATGGCAAAGAAAGAGGAGAATACATGAAAAAGAAAAAAAGAAGTCCGCTTTCCATGATCGTGCTGCTTCTGTGTCTGGCAGTGGCTGCCTTTTCCGCCTGGAAGCTCTACGGATATTTCCGGGGATACCGGGATGGCGAAAAGGAATATGAGGACCTGACGCAGTATGTGGAAGAGACGGACGCCGGGCAGGATTCCGGCAAAAAAGGGAAAAAAGATAAATGTCCGATTCAGGTGGATTTTGCCTCTCTTTCGGCCATCAACCCGGATATTGTCGGATGGGTCTACATCGAGGATACGGGAGTCAATTATCCTGTGGTGCAGGGAGAAGATAATGAGTACTATCTCCATCATACCTTTGAGGGCAGGGAGAATTTTCCCGGCGCCATATTCATGGATACCACCTGCAGCCCGGATTTTTCCTCGGATAACAGTATCCTTTTTGGGCACAATCTTAAGACCGGTGAGATGTTCGGCGCTCTGAAGAAGCTATATGATACGGAGTACAATGCCGAAGCCGACTGGACGAAATACCCGGACATCTGGGTGGTGACGCCGGAGGCGTCCATGGAATACCGGATTTTTGCGGCAAGGGAGATCAGTGTGGAGCAGGATACGGATGTCTACATGGTAGATTTCGCGCGGGCGGAAGAGTATCTGCAGTGGATGCAGCAGCAAAAAGCTGCTTCTCTCTATGAGACGGATACGGATATCTCCAGGCCGGAGCCGATGATCACTCTGTCGACCTGTACTTCCGATTCGGAAGACGGGCGTTTCGTGGTGCAGGCGATCCGCACACAGGTACGCGGACAGTAAAGAAAGGAAATATGATGTGGAAAAAGATATGGAATCCTTCCAACCGGAAGGTCCTGTTTTGTAATATCATAACCGCTTTTGTTCTCAATCTGTTTCTGGAATGGATGGAAAGGAAGTCTTTTGCGGAGGTGGTGCATTTTATTAATGAGAGGACCTATGTCTTCCTGTTTAACGCTGCCATCCTCTTTATGTTTCTTTCCGTCGTATTTCTTGTGAAGAAAAAAATATTTGTATACACAATCATCACCGGCTGCTGGCTGATCATAGGAATCACCAACGGTGTTGTGCTAAACGGAAGAAAGACACCGTTTACGGCAGTGGATCTGACGGTGGTCAAGTCCATCCTGCCGGTGCTCAACAGTTATCTGGAACTGTGGCAGATCGTGCTGTTGGTCATCGCTCTGGTGGCGGCGGTGGTCCTTCTGGTATGCCTGTGCCTGTATTCGCCTGTGGCGAAGGAACGGTTTGATATCCGCGCCAACTTTCTTGTGTTTTTTGTCATGATTCTGGCTTTTGGCGGGCTGGCTTATGTGGGAGTCGGACGCGGAGAGCTGATCAGTACATTTGACAATCCTATCAATGGATATAAAGATTACGGCGTGGTCTACGGGTTTTGCGTGACGGCTCTTGATACCGGTATTGACCGGCCCATGAATTACAGCAGGGAGAGAGTCGCACGTCTGAAAAATAAGATTACGGATGGGATTGCGGAGGAAGAGGCCGCAGAGAATCCGAAAGACAGCCGGGAACCCAATATTATTTTTATCCAGCTGGAGTCCTTTTTTGACCTGACACAGGTGAAGGACCTGCAGCTTTCCGAAGACCCGATTCCGTTTTTCCACCAGCTGCAGAAGGAGACCACGTCCGGCCGCCTGCATGTGCCGGTGTACGGTGCGGGGACCATCAACACGGAGTTTGAGGTGATTACAGGTATGAGCACCGACTATTTCGGGACAGGAGAGTACCCGTACCGGAGCGTATTAAAGGACAAGACCTGTACGAGCATTGCCTACTGGCTCAAAGACCTCTCCTACGAGAG
The DNA here is from genome assembly GCA_019114885.1 of Candidatus Anaerobutyricum stercoripullorum. Taxonomy (GTDB): domain Bacteria; phylum Bacillota; class Clostridia; order Lachnospirales; family Lachnospiraceae; genus Anaerobutyricum; species Anaerobutyricum stercoripullorum. The sequence continues at coordinate 1,471 of DXEQ01000219.1, read as the reverse complement.
CACGGTCATCCATAACAATAACGCATCCTTCTACGACCGCTACAAAGTGTTTGCCAATCTGGGCTTTGATAACTTTATCACATTGGAAAATATGCGGGTAAATGACTGGACGGACGCCGGATGGGCCAAAGATTCCGTTCTCACGGAATACATCCTTGATACCATGGAAGAGACCAGTAAAAAGGACATCATCTATACGATCTCCGTGCAGGGACACGGCGATTATCCGACGGATGAGCAGGAGGACGCGAAGATCACCGTGTCGGGAGAGGAATATACCCAGTCCAGGCTCAACCAGATCACCTACTATGCCAACCAGATCAACGAGATGGACACTTTCCTGCAGAACCTCCTCGCAAAACTTTCTGACTGCGGAGAAGATACCATGGTCATCGCCTACGGCGATCATCTGCCGGGGCTGGACTTTGAGACGGACGATCTGAAAGAGGGGACCAGGTATGAGACCCCGTATTTTATCTGGGATAATTTTGGCTGGAACGCAAGCCATCGCAAAAGTGAGTCAGAAAATGTGACGGCTTACGAGCTGGCGTCAAAAGTCTTATCGCAGGTGAATATCCACAGCGGACTTATCAACCAGTTCCACCAGACTATGGACGGCACAAAAAATGTGGGAAAGAACCTCCAGCTTCTGCAGTACGACATGCTTTACGGAGCAGACTTCTCCCACGAAGGAGAGGACGAGCTGGAACCGACAGTTTTAAATTACAGTCTCAACCCGCTGCGGGTGATCAAAGTCAAGGAAAACGACGAAAAGTACCTGCTGCTGGGCGAGAACTTCAACCAGTACAGCCGCGTCTATATCAACGGCATCCTGACCAGTTCCGTCTTAAAAAGCGACAAAGTCCTCGAAATCAAGGCCAGCGCCTTAAAAGACGGCGACGAGATCACGATCCATCAGGTAAGCAAGACCAACAGCAACATCACCCTGAATCAATCAGAGGTGTTTGTGTTCGAGGAAACACAGGTGGAGCCGCTCTATAAATATGGAGGAGTTGAAAAATAGAAAAAGGGCCGTCCGCAGTTGCGGGCGGCTTCTTGTCTATATCAGCTTACTTCCCAGACACAGTTCATAAAATTATGCTGCAGTTCTTTATAATATGTTCTGCTGACCGGAATCTTTGAGCCGTCAGACAGGGTGCAGGACTGCCGGTTCATGGTAATGATATGGCGGCAGTTGACCAGAAAACTGCGGTGAGAGAAGCAGAACCAGCTTTCGATATTTTCTTTCAAGGTGCTTAATTTCTCCGGTGTCCTGTAAACGGTTTCCCTCGTGTGAATCTCCGTATTCCGAAGCACCCGCTCCATGTAAAGAATATCTTTCTGCGGTATTCTTGCGGAGCTTTTTCCAAACTGTATGGAAAGATAAAACCGGCCGAGTTCCTCCAGGTGGGCAATGGCTTTCTGCAATGCCTTAGAAAAGTAAGTGTCCATCTGACTTTTCAAAATAAAA
>DXEQ01000218.1 GCA_019114885.1 Candidatus Anaerobutyricum stercoripullorum | reverse complement strand
GCTGCTCTTAAGTAGCAGCCGGAAAGCAGCCTTCACTCTCTTCACATTTCCAGCGCCATAATTATAACTGATGATTGGCTGCGCGCCCTGCCCGAGTCCCTGCATCGGCAGCATGGCAAACTGCATGACGCTCGTCAGGATCGTCATGGCGCCCACGGCGATATCTCCACCGTATTGGAGCAGAGAGGCGTTAAAGCAGACAGAAATCACGCTCTCGCTGGACTGCATGACGAAGTTGGACAGGCCGAGTGCCAGGCAAGGCAGCACAATGGTCTTTTCCAGACGCATATTCTGCACACGAATCCGCAAATGTGTCTTTTTCCCCAGCAAAAATACAAGAACCCACACACAGGAGATCGCCTGCGAGAGAATCGTTGCCAGCGCTGCGCCGCGCACGCCCATGTGCAGTCCGAAAATAAATACCGGATCGAGAATAATGTTGGTCACCGCCCCGATGAGCACCGACAACATGCCCGTCTTCGCAAATCCCTGCGCTGTGATAAAGGCATTCATTCCCAATGTGAGCTGCACAAAAATCGTTCCAAGCGCATAAATGTTCATATAATCCACGCCATAGTCTACCGTATTGGCGCTGGCGCCGAAGGCCATCAGAAAATCCCTGTTCCACAAAAGAAGCGCCGCTGTCAGCAAGACAGAAATAATGATCTGAATCACAAAACAGTTCCCCAGCGTCTTCTCCGCCTGGTCATGTTCTCCCTTTCCCATGAAAATGGTAGCCCGGGGTGCGCCACCGTACGCCACAAAAGCCGCAAATGCCGACACGATCATAATAAGCGGCATGCAGACGCCCACACCGGTGAGCGCCATGGCTCCCTCCTCCGGGATATGCCCAATATAAATCCTGTCCACAATATTATACATCATATTGATGAGCTGCGCCGTCACCGTCGGGACCGCCAGCCGGAACAAAAGCCGTCCCACCGGCTCCGTCCCCAGAAAATCTTTCTCTTCATTCATTCTTCTATTCCTTTCTTATTCCTTATGCTCTACAGCACGCTTTATTCCTTACGCCCTAAAGCACGCTGCGCATTTTGCATGATCCTCAGATTGATTGCGGAAAATGTCTCCATCTCCTCCTGAGCAATTCCATCAAACACCGTCGCCTGAAATCTCCGGTTCACTTCCTCCACCGTCCGCACGATCGCCTCGCTTTCCTCTGTGAGCGACAGATGAATCTTCCGTCTGTCCTCCGCATCCTGCCGTCTCTTCACCAGATTTTTCTGCACCAACGTCTCCACCGCCTGAGACACATTTCCTTTCTGCATCATCCGAAGCTCCACAATATCTGCCGCCGTATCCTTGCCCGGATTATTATAGAGGAAACTGATCACTGTCGCCTCCGTCAGCGTCATCCCGTACTCCTGACAGACATACTCTTTAAGCATACTCTCATGAAGCTTACTGATCCTCCGAATACCGGTCAGATAATCCGTAATCCGATTCATATCAAACTCCTTCCGCAAAAGCACAAAAAAATAGCCCCGAAAATGGTTATTATTAGAACCATTCTTTCAAGAACTATTTTAATCGTAAATACTGAATTGTCAACCCATTTTTTTACAAAAAAAGACGCTTCCCATGTCAAACAGTAACACGGGAAACGTCTGTTGTATCGTGAATACAAGCCTCACAAAATATAATCTTATCAGGCGGAAGCTCCGCCGACTACCAGTCGGTTCTTTCTGGAAAGGGCGATGGCCACATGACAGAACTCCATAGTGGCACAAACCTTATCGGCCAAAGTGATGATCCATGCCTCCTTGTTCTTCGGCATCGGTCCTAACGGGAACATATGACTTCTTATGGCTTCCTCTTCTCTGGCGCTGATCTGGAATGTCCTCACACTATTCTCCGCAGCTGCCTTCGGATGATAAAACGCCGGATGTTCTCCCTCCGGTGTCTCTTCCTTAAAATCAAAAAGACAGAAATCATGAAGCAGCCCTGCCCGTGCAGCGGCACTGGCATCACACCCGAGCTTTCTGGCAATAAACCAGGAAAGATAGGATACGTTCACACTGTGCATGAAACGATTCGTCCACTGATGCTGTGTATACTCCTCCAACGCCATGAAGTCTTCATGGAAAAGGATGTGCTGCACCTCCGACAGGTAGTCTTGCGGCACTTCTTCAGATACCTGAAGGCCCATCGGCAATCACCTCTTTCTTATATGATACTCTCATTATGGATGATTCCCCGGGAAAAGACAAGAGGGTTCACGAAATAGTAAGAAAATCGTCACTGTTGATGCACTGCCCGCCGATACACCACAAAAGCGACCACCGCTGTAATCCCCTCGGCAATCCAGAACGCATTCCACACGCCCGCCGGACCGAAGACGCGGCTTAAGACAAAGGCCGCCGGGATGATGATGACCACATATCGAAACAGCGATATGACAAAGGAAGGGATTCCCTTACCCAGCCCCTCTAAAGCGCCGGAGGAAGTGACCGATACTGCAGATACGATAAATCCGATACTGATCAGCCGCAAGGCTGTTTCACCGGCAGCCATCGTGTCCGGATTGGACGTATAGATACCGATGAGCTGTCCCGGAACAGCCAGACAGATGATCGTGCCGGCCAGCATGATGGCCGCGCTGATCGTCAGGGTGATCCGATAGATCTGGCGGACTCGTTTCTGTTCTCCGGCCCCGTAATTATAGCCGATGATCGGCCGCATCCCCTGTACGATGCCGTTGGCAGGCAGATAGAGGAAGGTCTGCAGTTTATAATAAATGCCGAGAATCACCACATAAATCTGTCCGTACACAGCCAGGATTCCGTTCAGCGCGGAGATGAGCAGCGATGGCAAAGCCAGATTAAACGTAGCCGGAATACCGATAGAATAGAGGCGCGCGATCAGCCCCGGTTCCCGGGTGAGATATTTTCTGCCGAGGCGCACCGGGATAGGCCGGTAAATGTAAATCACCACGTAGATCACCACCGTCAGCACCTGACCGATACCGGTCGCCAGCGCCGCGCCCTCAATTCCCATGGCCGGGAACGGACCAACTCCGAAGATCAGTACCGGGTCAAGGATGATATTGGTGATACAGCCGGCCATCATGCCGCCCATGGTCACTTTCATCCGCCCTACTGCCTGAAAGATCTTCTCAAAAGCCAGACTGGTCACGATGATGAGAGAAAAGGCAAAGGCTATCCGGGAATACCGGATACCATAGTCGATGACCCGCTCATCTGCCGTGAACATCCGCAAAAACACCGGCATGACGGTGATGCTGCCCACCATCATAACCGCACCGTGAACCAGCGATAACACAAATCCCATGGTTGCCGCCTGGTTG
>DXEQ01000217.1 GCA_019114885.1 Candidatus Anaerobutyricum stercoripullorum | reverse complement strand
TGTATTTTCTATAAATGTTATTTATTTATAAATATCACGGTATATGCAGGGACGGGATTTATCTCCTGTCCCTGTTTTAATGCTTTCAGTTGCTTTGCCCCGTGGCGTGAGATTTTTGTTTTCCGTATGATTATTCAGCAAAATATTTCTCTTTGATCAGTTCCACCGGCATTTCCCGTCCGGTCCACAGTTCGAAGGACGCCGCGCCCTGATAGAGCAGCATGTAAAGCCCGTTGAAGAACGGGCAGCCGGTTTCTTTGGCCATTTGGAGAAGTTTTGTCTGCCGGGGATTATAGATGATATCGGAGACAATGAGTTCCGGCCGGAGAAAAGAGGCGTCCGGAATCGGGCAGGCGTCGGTGTGCGGGGCCATGCCGATGTTGGTGGCGTTTGTGAGGATGTCGCTGTCGGCGATGGAAGCCCGGAGGTCTTCTGTGTCTTCCAGCGGGTGTACGGTGACAAGGCAGTCAGTGCGCCGGTTCAGCTGACCGGCGATGGCAGAGAGTCGGTCAAAGGTTGGGCTCTTGCGGTTAAAGACCCGGATTTCTTTCATGCCGTCCAGGGCCGCCTGCACGAGAATGGCGGTGGCCGCGCCGCCGCCGCCAAGAAGGGTCATCACCTTGCCCGGCAGGGGAAAACCGGCTTCTTCGGCTGCACGCATATAGCCGGTGCCGTCGGTGGTGTAACCGGTCAGGACGCCGTCGTCATTGACGATGGTGTTGACGGCGCCGCTGATCTCTGAGGCGGGAGAGAGCTTGTCGGCCAGCTGGCACATGAGATTCTTGTCCGGCATGGTCAGGTTCCAGCCTCTGGCGCCCATGGCGCGCAGACCTTCCACGGCTTCCTTGAGCCGGTCCGTGCCCACGTCGAAGCAGAGATAGGCATAGTCAAGACCCAGCGCCGCGAAGGATGCATTATGCATCAGGGGAGAGATGCTGTGGGCGACCGGGCTTCCCAGAAGACCGGTGAGTACAGTGGTTCCTGTGATTCTATCTGACATAAAGATACCTCCTACTATCGCATAAAGATGCCCTGCACATGGCAGAGTATAGTCTCTTTTGCCTACTATAACCCGGAAAAGGAAAAAATGTCAATGACAGGGCGCAAAATTGCAATCCTGCGCGGGAACGAAAAACATACTTGAAACACAGGTTCTCTTTTGTTAAAATAGAAGAAATGTGACGGGAACCGACAGGAAAGAGAAGCGGTCCCCGATATAGAAAGGTTGGAACGTGAGACTATGGAGATTTTAGGAAAGACTCTGTCAGAGAAGGCAGAGAAGCTGTACAATGAGATTACCGGGGAACTGATCTATCCGCTGGAGATTCTCAAGATGGACCCGGAGAATCAGGAAGATTGCAGCCATCCGGTGGCTATGGATACGGGAAAGAAGCAGTTTATCATCAAGGTGGACAGCGGACTGGATGACAATCTCTTTGAGAATGCACTGGTGCGTGACCTGATTTACTGCCAGCAGATGAGCAGCCAGGCGCCAACGCTGACGCCGGTATCGGATCAGGATATTGACGCGTATCAGACGGCCATGATGATCAGCTCCGTGATCATGGACATTGACGTGGAGAATAAATTAAAAGCCAACGATATGCATATAGATGATATCGACACCATGCGCTTAAGCGACCTGTTCGCGTTTCTGAAGGCGGGGATGTCGGATTACAACAGGGAGCTTTATCATATCATGGTGGGTCTGCAGATCACCCTGCTGTTATTCACCACTTCCAGGAAGGATAACATCAAGCAGATCATCGAGACATTCTATCTCTCTGATCCGGAGGCGATGGAGATGATCGATAAGTTTGTGGATATCATTGACCGCTATGGTGTGGATGATAACCGTTCCATGATGCGCTGCATGAGGAAGATCGGACTGGCCTGCAACATGAAGGGACGGCTCAATCTTGAATATGAGGGAAAGATCACCGCATTATAATCACTGCGGCTGCCTGTATGCCGGCTTCGGACGAAGGTGTCCGGGGCGGGCATTTTTTTCTGTGAGAAAGGACGAAGAAATATAGCATGAATATCAGAGACTACCTAAAAAAACACATACTGCTGACGGATGGCGCCATGGGGACATATTTTGATGAGAAGACGGGAGGAGAGTTCCTCTGCTCCGAGGAAGCCAACCTGTTTAGTCCTGCGATCATCAGAGACATCCATGAGGAGTATATAGAAGCCGGCGCACAGCTGATTCGGAGCAATACATTTTCTGCCAACAGGAAGACGTACCGGGAGATCATGGAGCGGCGGGGAGATGCCGGAGAAGCGGCGGCCCGGCGGCAGAACCTCACAGGGCAGGACCGGGGCAGGGAGACGGACGGTGCAGCAGGAAGTGACGACGGTTTCCGGCAGTTTGTGCAGGCCGGATACCGGATTGCCAGGGAGACGGCACAGAAAGCGGCGCGCCGGGGAAAGACCGTGTTTGCGGCGGCGGATATCGGCCCCATCTACGAGGATGGCGAGAGCAGTCCGGCGGATATCCGGGAAGAATACCGGGAGATTGTGGACGCATTTCTTGAGAGGAACGCGGAAGTCTTTGTGCTGGAGACCTTTCCCGATGAACGCCATGTCCTTTTTATGGCGGAGTACATCAGAAAGAAGAATCCGGACGCGTTTATCATCGGCCAGTTTTCCTTCGTGCCCACCGGATACGGAAGAACGGGCTTCCATTATAAGACGGTTCTGAAAAAGGCGGCGGGAAGCGGTCTGCTCGATGCCATCGGACTCAACTGCGGTATCGGCGCCGCCCACATGGAGAAGTTTCTGCGGACGTATCTTACAGAAAATGTACTGCCGGAGAATACATTTCTTTCCGCCCTGCCAAACTGTGGATATCCCCAGATCATCCGGGGACACGTGGTGTATTCGGACAGCGTGGAATATTTCGGGAAAAAGGCGGCGGGACTGACCGGTCTCGGTGTGCGTATTCTGGGCGGCTGCTGCGGCACCACGCCGGAATACATCTGTCGGATTGCAGAGGAGCTGGCAAGGGACGGCGAACCGGGAAATGTGCCGGACGCCGGTCAGACAAAGGCTGCCGCCCGGCGCGAAGACCGCCCGGCGCAAAGAGGGGCAGAAGAAGCCGGGGGAGAAGAGCGAAAGCCGGTTCCGGTGAAGATTCGTCCGTCCACGGACAAAAAAGAGAAAGCCGGAAAGGTTCCGGCAGCCAATACATTTCGTGAGAAACTGGAGAGAGGAGAGCCGGTGGTCGCCGTGGAGTTGGACCCGCCTTTTGACGTCGATATGGAGAAGCTCCTTCGCGGCGGCCTTGATCTGAGAGGTACGCCGGCGGATATCATCACTCTCGCGGATTCCCCTCTGGCGAGATCGCGGGCGGATTCGCTTCTCACGGCGGTGAAGCTGCAGCAGGAGACAGGGATGGCCGTGATGCCGCATCTGGCCTGCCGGGACAGAAACCGGATTGCTCTGCGCAGCGGGCTTCTGGGCGCGTATCTCAATGAGATTCGAAATATCCTCATTGTCACCGGCGATCCGGTGGGAAGAGATGAGAGGGCGTTTACCAAAAGTGTGTTTGATTTTAATTCTATCAAGTTGATGGAGTTTCTGACCAGTCTGAATGAGGAACTGTTTCCGGAGGACCCGCTTTTTTACGGCGGCGCTCTCAATCAGAACGGCGCCCGGCCGGATAAGATCGCTGAGCGGATGAAGCGGAAAATAGACGCCGGATGTCAGTTTTTCCTGACGCAGCCGGTCTATTCCGAAGAGGAGATCGCAAGACTTGACTGGATGAAGAAGGAGACCGGGTCCAGGATACTGATCGGCATCATGCCGCTGGTCAGCCATCGGAACGCCCTGTTTATAAAAAATGAGATGCCGGGTATCCATGTGCCGGATGAAGTGCTTGCGCAGTATGCCCCGGAAGGGACCCGGGAAGAGTGGGAACAGAAGGCAATCTCCATCTGTCGCCATGTGATCGACATGGGAAGAGATGTGGGAGCCGGATATTACTTTATGACGCCGTTTCACCGGGTGAAGCTGATCCGACAGATCATGGAGGACAGCGGACTGTCCGCTGAGAGAAAAGGAACGGCAGGAAGGATGGATGGGAGACAATGACGAGAGAAGAATTATATAAAAGAATAGAAGAAAGACCGTTGATTCTGGACGGAGCCACCGGTTCCAATCTCCAGAAAGCGGGGATGCCCACGGGCGTTTGTCCGGAACTCTGGATCATGGAGCATGAAGAGGCGCTGATTCGTCTCCAGGAAGAATATGTGGAAGCCGGGACGGATATTTTATATGCGCCGACCTTCTCCGGCAACCGGGAGAAGCTGAAAGAGTATGGCTTATCAGACCGGACGGAGGAGATCAACAAGAGACTGGTCACCATCAGTAAGAAGGCGGCGAAAGACCGGGCGCTGGTGGCCGGCGACATGACCATGACCGGCGTGGCGCTGGAGCCGGTGGGACCGATGAAGCTGGAGGAACTGATCGACATTTACAAAGAACAGGCCCGCTGTCTTTTCGAGGCCGGCGTTGATCTGTTTGTGGTGGAGACCATGATGAGTCTGGCGGAGACCCGGGCGGCAGTGATCGCCATCAGAGAAGTGTGTGATCTTCCGGTGATGGCGTCCATGACATTTCAGGAAGATGGCAGAACCCTGTACGGCACAGATCCTGTCACTGCGGTAGTCGTGCTGCAGAGTATTGGCGCGGATGTGATCGGAGTCAACTGTTCCACGGGACCGGAACAGATGCTCCCGGTGGTCAGAAAGATGAAAGAGTATGCGGATGTTCCGCTTCTGGTCAAACCGAATGCGGGACTGCCGGAACTGGTGGAGGGAGAGACGATCTATCCGATGAGTGCGGAGGAATTCGCTTCCTTCGGACCGGCCTTCGTGGAGGCGGGAGCCGGATTGCTGGGCGGCTGCTGCGGCACTACACCGGAGCACATCGCACAGCTTGCCGGGCGTGTACGTGGACTTGCGACCGTACCGCCGGAGAACCGGCACCCGATCATGCTGGCCTCGGAGAGAAAAAGCCAGGAGATTCTTCCGGACGGTCCTTTCCTCATCATCGGTGAGAGGATCAATCCGACGGGAAAGAAGAGACTACAGCAGGAACTGCGGGAAGGAAGACTTGATCTCGTGGAAGAGATGGCGGAAGAACAGGAAGAGCTGGGCGCGCACATCCTTGATATCAATATGGGGACCAACGGCATTGATGAGAAAGAGATGATGCTGAAAGCGATTCAGAAGGTTTCCATGGTTTCTGACCTGCCGCTGTGTATCGATACCAGCTATGTGGAGGTGATGGAGGCGGCGCTCAGAGCGTATCCGGGCCGGGCGCTGGTCAACTCTGTCTCCATGGAGAAAGAGAAGGTGGAAAAGCTATTGCCGCTGGTCAGAAAATATGGCGCCATGTTCATCCTCCTGCCCCTTTCGGACAAAGGTCTGCCGAAAAGCCCGGAGGAGAAAAAAGAACTGATCCATCAGCTTCTTGCCAGGGCAGAGGCCTGCGGAATCGGGAAAAACCGTATCATTGTGGACGGCCTTGTGACTACGGTCGGAGCCAACAAACAGGCGGCGCTTGAGACGCTGGAGACGATTCGCTACTGTAAAGAAGAACTGGGACTGTGCACTGCGGTGGGACTTTCCAATATCTCCTTCGGACTGCCGGAACGGTCGTACGTCAACGGCGCTTTTGCGGCCATGGCCATTCAGAACGGGCTGACCATGGCGATCGCCAATCCGTCCAACGATCTGCTGATGGGACTGGCCTGTGCGGCGGATCTTCTTAAAGACAAGCCGCAGGCGGATGAGACCTACATCACCCGGGTGCAGCAGATCAAAGAGCGACAGACCTTCGCGGCACATACCTCAGGAAATGTACCGGCGGGCGCCGGGGCAACTGAACAGCAGATGGCAGCAGGAACCGGGCGGCAGCAGGCCGCATCGGAAGCTTCGTCCGGCACGCCGGATTCCGGGGCGAAAACGGCAGCGTCTGCCCAGACGCCGGTGTTTGAGGCGGTGCTGAAAGGAAGAAAAAATGGGATTGTGGAAAAGGTGCAGGAAGAACTCGCGCGGGGGACGGCGGCAAAAGATATTCTGGACGGGCAGCTGATCCCGGCCATCAACGAGGTGGGACGTCTCTTTGACATACAGGCGTATTTCCTGCCGCAGCTCATTGCCAGCGCCAACGCCATGAAGGAGGCCATCGGCTATCTGGAGCCTCTGCTGCAGGAGGGCGGCGACACGGACGAAAAGCCGGTCATCGTGATCGCCACCGTGGAGGGGGATATCCACGATATCGGCAAGAATCTGGTGGCCCTGATGCTGAAAAATTATGGGTATCAGGTGTACGATCTGGGCAAGGACGTACCGGCGGAGAAGATCATTGCGGCAGCGGAAGAATACGGCGCGTCTATCATAGCCTTATCGGCGCTTATGACGACGACCATGATGCGGATGAAAGATACCATCCGCCTGCGCAATGAGAAAAAGATGGATGTCAGGGTGATCATCGGCGGCGCGGTGACAACGCAGAGCTTCGCCGATGAGATCGGGGCCGACGGATATTCCAAAGACGCCGCGGAGGCGGTAAAACTGGTGCAGTCCCTTCTGGACGCATAAAATGGACCGGCGATTCGGATGCCGTCGCTAAAAGACGGCCGGATCCGACGGTCAGGGAGGATGTTATAGAATGAAGATAGATGTGATCATACCTACCTATAAACCTGATGAAAAACTGGATAAAAACCTGCGGATGCTCCGTCGGCAGACCCTGCAGCCGGACCGGATCCTGCTGATCAACACGGAAGAAGAACTTTTTCACAGCAGGGAGTTTGCGAAGCTGCCGCAGGGAGAGATCGTGCACATCCGCAAGGCGGAGTTCGATCACGGCGGGACGAGGAACCGGGCGGCTGCCATGTGCAGCGGGGATATCATTGTACTGCTGACCCAGGACGCCATACCGGCGGACGAGTTCCTGCTGGAGAATCTTACGAAGCCCTTCGCGGACCCGGAAGTCTGCGCTGCCTACGGACGGCAAATGGCCGACTGGAAGGACAATCCGGTGGAAGCCTACACCAGACAGTTCAATTATCCGAAGGAGAGTCGTGTCAAGTCAAAGGATGATCTGCCGACTCTGGGAATCAAGACATTTTTCTGTTCCAATGTGTGCGCTGCCTACCGCAAGTCCGTCTATGATGATATGGGAGGATTCCCCCTGCATACCATTTTTAATGAAGATATGATCTTCGCTTCCAGGTTGATCGAGGCCGGAAAAAAGATTGCCTACGCCGCCGACGCCAGAGTATGGCACTGGCATAATTATACCGGCGTGGAGCAGCTTAAGAGAAATTTTGACCTGGCGGTCTCTCAGGTGGATGCCGGCGGCTTGTTTCGGACAGTGCGCTCGGAGTCTGAGGGAATCCGGCTTGTAAAGACGACGCTTGCGTATTTTATCCGAAAGGGAAGGCCCGGTCTTGTACCGCACATCATCTGGCAAAACGGCATGAAATACGTGGGTTATAAGTTGGGACAGAACTACAGAAGGCTTCCAAAATGGCTGATTCTGAAAATTTCCTTAAATCCGTCTTACTGGAAAATGTAGAAAAACGCGGAATTTTAAGAATTTTTATCTTGAAAACCACTGGAAATTAGTATAATGTATAAAAAGAGTTTGTCACCGGCGTGCCGCGCGTTTTCCGGTACGTCAGGATAAGAGAAGTAAGATTTGTATTACAGGAGGTTTCAGATTTTGGATAATCAGAAAGAGAATATCTTACAGGATACCATAGAAAAAGAAGAAGGACGGGAGAAAAAGAGCAGACGCCGCGGCAGGAAGCGCAGGATTGCGGCCCAGATTCTTGTCGGTCTCCTTCTGGTGGTACTGTTTTCCTTCTCCGCTCTGGGAGGCGCGGTGGCGGCCTATTATACGGCGGCGACCACAACGATCCAGACTGATACGGAGACGGCGCTGCGGGACGCGGACGTGGTGGAGACAGACCTTGTATATGATCAGGATGTGGTCAACATCCTGCTGATCGGCGCGGACAAGCGTGCCGACGAGACCGAGGCGGGACGTTCCGATACGACCATGATCGCCACCGTGGATTTAAAGAACGGCAAGTTAAAGCTCACCTCTCTCATGAGAGATATGTATATTGATATTCCGGGATACGGTTACCACAAGTTTAACGCGGCCTATGCCTATGGCGGCGTGCAGCTGGAATATGAGACCATCGCGGAGAACTTCGGCATCAAGCTGGACGGCTATGTGGAAGTGGATATGGAAGCGTTCCGTGAAGTGGTGGATCTGCTGGGTGGCGTCCAGATGGATCTGACGGAGGCGGAGGCATATTTCCTCCAGACTGCGTACTCCACATCCAAGCACGGCGAGAAAAATGTGGTGGCGGGAGCCAACCTGCTGACCCCGTACCAGGCGCTGGCTTACTGCCGGATCCGTCAGGACGTTTCCGGTGAGTTCGGCCGTACCGACCGCCAGAGAAAGGTATTGATGGCCATCTTCAATCAGTTAAAGAGCGAAGACATCATGACCATCACCAACATCTGCATGAAGGCGCTCAAATACGTGAAGACCGACCTGACAGAGCAGCAGATCCGGAGTCTGATGACTTCCGTCATCACCATGGGAACCACGGAGATCGAACAGCTGCGTATCCCGTATGAGGGCTCTTATACGGAGGGCCGTCTGGGCGGCAACGGCGCATGGGTGATGCAGGTAGACTACGAGGCGAACAGCCAGGCTCTGCAGTACTTCATCTTTGGAACGGGAGAAGACCCGGGAGTCAATGACGAATACGGCGTGGGCAACGATAACTTTATTGAGGGATACTATCCGGAGAAGACGGAAGGTATTTCTACTTATTAGCATATATGCCGGCTAAGGTCGGCAGAGCAAGTATACGGACAGAGGGGATTCGGACCGGTACACACCAGTCCGAATCCTCCTTGTTATCTGTTCAGATCAGTAAAAGGAGAGTATAGTAAAATGAAACAGATCGTTCTTTCCCTGTTAGTTGACAACAATCCGGGCGTTCTTGCCAGAGTGGCTTCCCTGTTCAGCCGCAGAGGCTATAATATCGACAGTCTGTCCGCCGGAGTGACCGACAGCCCGAAGTACACGAGGATCACGGTGGCAGTCAGCGGAGACGACCAGATTCTCGAGCAGATCCGCAACCAGATCCAGAAGCTGGAGGAAGTGCGCCGGATCATCGTTCTCGATGACAAAGAGTCCGTGTGCCGGGAACTGGTGTTGGTGAAGGTGCTGGCGGATAAGAAGGAGAAACAGGATATCATCGCCATCGCCGATGTATTCCGGGCCAAGATCGTGGACGTATCCATGGAATCCGTCATGATCGAGCTGACCGGAACCCAGAACAAGCTGGACGCTTTCCTGAATCTGCTGTCGGATTTTGAAGTTCTTGAGATGGTCAGAACCGGACTTACCGGCCTCGGAAGAGGAATGAGTGTGTTAAAACGGTAAAAGGGGTTGATTTCTTTTAGAAAGAGTAGTATTATAACAGAGGAGCTTATTTATCAAGCTAAAGCGTTAGCGTACTGCGGTAATGCAGACAAAGATAAACTGGCTGAAAATATTGTTTAACTTTAGGAGGAATCAACATGGCAGCAAAGATTTATTATCAGGAAGATTGTAACCTTTCCTTACTGGATGGCAAGACGATCGCGATCATCGGCTATGGC
>DXEQ01000216.1 GCA_019114885.1 Candidatus Anaerobutyricum stercoripullorum | reverse complement strand
GATAATACCCTCTCCCGGTTCCACATCCTCGTCATTGATAATCTTCTCCATGATATTGACTAAGGTTACGTCCAGTTCATCCGGCTCCTGAATGCCTAAACTCACTGCCATGCTGCCCTGTGCGTCTGCCTCCACCAGAAGCACCTTTTTCCCGGCTCTTGCCAGTCCAATTCCCAAATTCACACACGTTGTCGTCTTTCCTACGCCGCCTTTCTGATTAGCGATTGCGATTATCCTGCACATATATATTACCTACCTTTCTTCCTTTTCTGTTCGCTCAATCTCTGCATAAGAGCGAAAATATCGGTTTGTCCCTTTATTGGAAAATATCTCTGATGTCTGGAGAACCCGGATCTCCGGGTGTTTCTCCAGAAGCCGTTTAAACCAGCGAATGTCTCTCACTGTCCCCTGCAGCCTAATCTTCAGCATAAAACAAATCCTCCCAATCCACATAGAAACAGTAATCCGGATACCGGATTTTAATTGCTTCCCAAAAATATCTGGCATCTCCCGTGCAAAAGATGTCACTGACGGAATAAAGCCGTGTCTCAACAATCTGTTCCTCCGTATCGTCATATTCATCTGTCGTAGGTGTTCCATCTGTATAGAGATTAAATGCAATACGGACAATCTTTTCGCTCCCGCTGGTCTGCCATCCTTCCTGCAGACACTCCGGCTTTATAAATCCCGTCTCAAAGTCATAGATCCGGTTTACATTTCGTCTGGTATCTTCTGACAGTCCCATGCAGTAAACCAGTGCTTTATGGTATGTGTCCTGATACCGACATTTTGGAAGATAGGTGTGATAAAACTTCTCATGTTCCTTGTTCTTAAAAGTAATGTTTCTTTTCTTGCTCTTTTCTGCTCCTAACGCTGTGTTCTTTGCCATTTGCTTTTCCTCCTGAATTTTAATTTTATATAAAAAATAGGGACACTCTGCTGCAAGTATCCCTATCTTCTATCAATCTATTGATAGCTCTATATTCACTTTCATAATTCAGGATTTTTTGTGTTCCCCGTACCGAGGTCTAAGGCAACCACAACGGTCACTTTGTTTACAAGCACCTTTTCCTTGTGATTTTCCTCTAATCTATTGAAACTGAAAAAGTCAACAAAGTGCGTAAATTCAAGGATTTCTAGGTATGTTTCCTTTGTAGTCTTACCACAGTCTCCACATGACAGCTGTGCCCGAACTGGTCCACCACCGCCACGCGGGTGATCTCATAGCCTTCGTCGCAGAGGATCCGGCAGTCGCGGGCCAGGGTGCCCGGATCGCAGCTGACGTAGACGATGCGCTCCGGCGCCATGGCGGTCATGGTGTGCAGCAGGGACGCCTCGCAGCCCTTGCGGGGCGGGTCCACCACGATGACGTCCGGGCGGACGCCGGTGCGCTCGTACTCGGCCGGCACCACTTCTTCCGCCTTGCCCACATAAAATGTGACGTTGTCCATCTGGTTGAGGGCGGCGTTGCGGCGGGCGTCGTCGATGGCTTCTTTGACGATCTCCACGCCGTAGACCTGTCGGGCTTTCTGTGCCAGGAAGAGAGAGATGGTGCCGATGCCGCAGTAGAGATCCCAGACGGTCTCCTCCCCTTTCAGGTCGGCGTACTCCAGCGCCTTGGAGTACAGCACCTTCGTCTGCGCCGGGTTCACCTGAAAGAAGGAGAGCGGTCCGATCTGATAACGGACGTTCCCGATATAGTCCTCTATATAATCCCGGCCCCAGAGCGTCTCGCAGACCGGGCCGAGGATACGGTTGGTCTTTTCTTTATTTGTATTGACCACAATGCTGGTCATGCCCGGGATGGCTGATAGCTGCTCCACCAGAGCGGCGCTGTTTTTTAACTGTTCCTTTTTTCCGTTTAAGATCAGACAGACCATAATCTCTCCGGTCACAAAGCCCACACGGGTGAGGATGTGGCGCACCAGACCGGTGTGCGTCTTCTCATCGTACGGGCGGATATGATTCTTCCGCAGATGGCGCAGGATAATCTCCAGAATATCTTTATTGACTTTTGCCTGGATGAGACAGTCCGTGTTTGGCACGATGGTGTGAGTTCGGCCGGCATAGAATCCGGCGACGATATTGCCGTCCCTGTCCAATCCCACCGGATACTGGGCCTTATTGCGGTAATGCCACGGATGTTCCATGCCATAGATGGGTTCCATTTTTTCCTCGATATCGGCAAAACCGCCAATCCGCTTGAGGCAGTTCGCCACCTGATTCCACTTAAACTCCTTCTGCTTCTCATAAGAGAGCTGCTGAATCTTGCAGCCGCCGCACTGTCTTGCCACCGGGCAGGGCGGTTCCACCCGGTCCGGCGATGGCTCGATGATCTCTGTGAGGCGGGCGTAGCCATAGTTTTTCTTCAGTTTCGTGATGGAGACCTTCACCTTGTCTCCGATGACCGTGTCCTTAACAAATAAAGGAAAGCCCTGGTACTTACCAAGACCTTCCCCGTCCTTTGTGAAGTCTTCGATCACCAGCATAATCTCCTGATTTTTCTTCAACTCCATTGATATACTCCTGTTTCTTTTCTTATCAAATGTATCGCGAACCCGGCCTGCACCACAGACCGCCGCGCACTGCCTTTACATTTGCAAATGTAAAGGCCCCTGCCACTACTGCGGCAAAACCGGTGCTTCCGCTCCCAGTGCTGCGGATATTATTTTGTCGGCGCGCTGGTACTTCGGATGTTGCTCTCAAATAACTTATTGTAACCGCGCCACTCTCCGCTCTGCCGGTTCTCCTCCGCGAGGGCTTCGATGAACGATTCCATCTTGGCGTCGGTGTTGTCGGCAAAGTTCAATGCCAGCGCCTCAATGAGAGCCGGCTTCTTCGGGGAACCGTATTCCAGCTCACCGTGGTGGGCCAGGATACAGTGCTTTAACTCGTTGGCCAGCTTCACCGGGAAGCCCTGAATCCCCCGGATCTTCTCATCCACCATCAGAGTGCCCATGACGATGTGGCCGATGAGCTGTCCCTCGTCCGTGTAGTCATTCTCCGGAAAGTCGGATAATTCATCGATCTTGCCGATGTCGTGGCAGAGCGCCGCGGTGATCAGCAGGTCCCGGTTCAGAATCGGATACTGGGTGCAATAGTAATCGCAGAGCTTTGTCACATTTAAGGTATGCTCCAGAAGGCCGCCCAGGAAACCGTGATGTACCCGCTTGGCAGCAGAATGTTCCTTAAACTTCGCGGCAAACTCCTTGTCTCCGAAGAACGCCACCAGAAGCTGCCTGAGGTATATGTTCTGGACATGGTTGACATATCCCACCAGTTCCTTGTACATGGCGCTCATATCCTTCGTGGAGCACGGAATGTAATCCTGCGGCGCAAATTCACCGGCCTTGGCCCGGCGCAGCCGCCGCACATTGAGCTGCAGATTGCCCTGAAAGCTGGTGACATTGCCCTCGATGCGCACATAATCCATCTGCTCAAAGTTGTCAATGCCGTTGTTCAGTTCCCAGATCTTGGTGTCGATCACACCGGTTTTATCCTGAAGTATCAGGGAATAGTAAGTCTTCCCCGCTTTCGTCTTCGCTATGTTTTTTGATTTACAAAGATAGATATCAGAGACGGTGTCGCCCTCTCTGAATTCCTGAATATAACGCATTTCTGATTCCTTTCTATTTAATTCCCACATACATACCCCATCCGCCGGATACCCGTATATTCCGGCCGAAAGTAAACACATTATACTCTACTTTCCATATAATAACAACTGTAAATTCCCGTCAGAAGGCCATTTCAGCGCATATTTACTTAATTTTTACTCAAGTCTTCTCTCTTCACAGCAGGTTTGACAAAATCCTCATTTCATGTCACAATTATCAAAGTTTCAAATGTACTGCGGTTTTCATGCCGCACGGCAGCTCCGGCAGACGGGGACTGCCCATCGGAGAGGGTGAATGATTATGATTCGAAAACATGTGATTGTCCGCGGCCGGGTACAGGGAGTGGGATTCCGCTACATTACCTCTTCCATCGCCTCCAAATATCATGTGACCGGATGGGTGAGGAATGAGTACGACGGCAGCGTTGAGATAGAAGTACAGGGACCGGAACACCGGGTGGCGCTCTTCCTTGAAGAACTGGGGCAAGGCTACCGTTTCGCCCGCATTGATTCCATGGATGTGACGGATATTCCCGCAGTAAATGTACTGAAAGAAAAGCAGTTCCGCATCCGGCATTAAGAGCCGCGCGCCCGCGGAACGGAGTTCTTCATTTTGGCGGCACGCCAGGCAAGGTCCGCGCGCCCGCCAAGCAGAACATAAATTACAAGTTACGAACAAAAAAGAAAATGATCAGGAGATTTGTATGAACGATAAAGCACTGAAAACGCTGGAGTATGACAAGATTATCTCCAGACTGGAAACCTATGCCTCTTCCCCCATGGGGAAGAAGCGCTGCGCCTCCCTCCTTCCCTCCTCGGATTATGAGGAGATCCTGCAGTGGCAGGAGGAGACGAGGGACGCACTGAGCCGGCTTTACAAGACCGGATTTTTATCTTTTCAGGGTCTGTCCGACATCCGGCCCCACCTTCGCCTTCTGGAGATTGACTCCTCGCTGACGGCGAAGGAACTGCTGGACATCGCCAGACTCCTCTCCCTCACCGCCCAGGTGAAGGAGTACGGCGAATCCGAAGATGAGACTCTGACCTTTGACAGCCTGAACAGCTACTTTGACATGCTGGAGCCGCTGGAGTTTCTGCATCAGCGCATCACCAGCTGCATCTTATCGGCGGACGAGATCAGCGACGACGCTTCCGCCGCTCTTAAGGATATCCGAAAGGAGATTAAGCAGAGTAATATCGCCATCCACAACAAGCTGGCGTCCATCATCAATTCCCAGAGCAACAAGACCATCCTGCAGGACGCCCTGATCACCATGCGAAACGGCCGCTACTGCGTGCCGGTGAAGGCAGAGTACAAGAATTCTTTTCAGGGTATGATTCACGATCAGTCGGCCTCCGGCTCCACCCTTTTTATCGAGCCCATGGCCGTGGTACAGCTCAATAACCGGATCAAAGAGCTTTCCATGCAGGAACAGGCGGAGATTGAGAAGATTCTCCAGGGACTGAGCGCCCAGGCCGCCGGCTGCGTGCGGGATCTGGAAGAGGACCAGAATATCCTCACCACCCTGGACTTTATTTTTGCCAAGGCAAAATATGCCAAAGAGTATCAGGGTTCCGAACCGCTCTTTAACACAGACGGTATCATCGATATCAAACAGGCCCGCCATCCACTGCTGGATCCGAAAAAGGTGGTGCCTGTCCACATTTATATAGGAGAAGATTTCAACATGCTCCTTCTGACCGGCCCGAACACCGGCGGTAAGACCGTATCATTAAAGACCGTGGGACTGTTCCAGCTCATGGGGCAGGCCGGTCTGCACATCCCGGCCTTTGAGGGGTCCCGGCTGGCGGTCTTTTCCGACATCTTCGCGGATATCGGAGACGAACAGAGCATCGAGATGAATCTGAGTACATTTTCTTCCCACATGACCAATATCATCCAGATCCTGAAGGACGCGCAGCCGGACTCTCTCGTGTTGCTGGATGAGCTCTGCGGCGGAACGGATCCGACGGAGGGCGCGGCGCTGGCAATCTCGATTCTTTCGGACCTGCATACCGCGAAGATCCGCACCATCGCCACCACCCATTACGCGGAGCTGAAAATGTACGCCATGGACACCGAGGGCGTGGAGAACGGCTGCTGTGAGTTTGATCTGGAGACCCTGTCACCGACCTACCGTCTGCTCATCGGACTGCCGGGCAAGAGCAACGCCTTCGCCATCTCAAAGCGGCTGGGACTGCCGGATTACATCATCGAGCAGGCGAAGTCACAGCTGGACGTTTCCGCCATCGACTACGAAAATATGCTGGCGGAACTGGAGAGAAATAAGGCGGAGATTGAAAAAGAACAGGCCGAGCTTTACAGCACCCGTCAGGAGATTGAGCGCCTGAAAAATGAATTAAAAGAAAAGCAGGATGACATCAAAGAAAAGCGGGCGGAGCTTCTGCGAAAAGCCAGAGAGGAAGCCCACAACATTCTCTCCGAGGCGAAGGAAGTGGCTGACGAGTCCATCCGCAAATATAACGCCTGGGCACAGCATCCGGGACAGAACAACACCAAAAAAATGGAGGCCCAGCGGAGCAACCTCCGGGGCCGCATGTCCAAGCTGGAAAAACAGATGGCCTACAAAGGCAAAAAAGCAAAAAATATCTTGCGGCCGGAAGACTTCAAGGTGGGCGATCCGGTCTTCGTCACCACCCTTTCTCTGAAAGGCACCGTCAAGTCTCCTGCCAACAAGGACGGCGACCTGACGGTACAGATGGGCTTTTTAAGCTCCACCGTCAACTACAAAGATCTGGAGCTTCTGGACGCTAAGAAAGAAACGCCGGCGGAGAAGCCGAAGGATCGTTACAGCATCAACAAGGCGGCCACCATCGCGCCGGAGATCAATCTGCTGGGCTGCACGGTGGACGAGGGTGTCTCCAAACTGGAGAAATATCTGGACGATGCCATGATCGCCGGCCTTACTTCCGTCCGCGTGGTACACGGCAAGGGCACCGGCGCCCTGCGAAAGGGTATCCACGAGTACCTGCGCCGCCAGAAGTTCGTCAAATCCTACCATCTGGCAGAGTTCGGCGAGGGCGACGCCGGCGTGACCATCGTCACATTCCGATAAATTACCTTGGCGGCGCTTTCGTCGCCGACACGCAGCCTGCACAGAACAGGGCCGCATATCAAACACATTTGCATACAAAAAAGAGGCATCTCTCCATGTCATTTATCATGATATTGAGCCCTGCCTCTTTTTTATGTCCATATCTCTTTATACAGCCTGCCTATATCTCCTTATGCAGACTGAAATATTCCATGGTCGCCTTGGCCACCAGCTTTCCCGTCTCCGTGCGGATATACACATCGTAAGTCAGCAGGTTCTTTCCGACTTTAAGTTCCACGGCTTCTGCCACCAGCTTCTCCGGATTCATGGCCGCATTGAGATAGTAAATGTTTCCATTGGCGGTGGTCACCCGGCTTCCCCGGGAGGAAGCGGCCGTGCCGCCCACTGAATCCGCCAGGAAGAAGATCACGCCGCCGTGGACGGAACCGATGGGATTAACGTGGTATTCCTTGAATTCCAGTTCCCCTTTGGCCCATCCCGGACCCACTTCCGTCATCTCGATGCCCATATAGCTTGCCGCTGTTCCTTCCAGGCGACGATAACGGAGCACTTTCTCAAAAAACTCTTTTGACATGAAATAGTCGTTTTTATTTTCGGCGGATGCAGCCGCCGGTACATTTTCTTCTACATGATTCGATACTTTATCCATATCTTCTGTATGATTCCATTCTTTGCCCATATCTTCTGTATTCCCCTCTTGCACTATACTTTTACCATCGTCACTTCCATCCTGATCTCACCACTCATAGTGGTGCAGCTGTCCTTCCCGCTGCAGTTCTTTAAATCCCTGCTGACGCAGCGCCTCATAAAGGATGATGGAGACGGAATTCCCCAGATTCAGAGAACGGATCGTATCCAGCATGGGAATCCGCACCGCCGTCTCCTTGTAATCCAGCAGAATCTCCTCCGGGATGCCCGCGCTCTCCTTGCCGAACATGATGTAACACCCGTCCTCGTACTCCACCTCCGTGTATGTCTGTCTGGACTTGGTGGTGGCCATATAGATCTTCGCACCCGGATTCTTCTCCAGGAAATCCTCAAAATTCACATAACGGCGCACATCCAGCTTGTCCCAGTAATCAAGGCCCGCCCGCTTCAGCATCTTGTCATTGATGCGAAAGCCCAGTGGCTCGATCAGATGCAGAACACTGCCTGTCGCCACGCAGGTCCTGCCGATATTTCCCGTGTTGGCCGGCATCTCCGGCTCATGCAATACAATATTTACCATAATGATTCCTCATACTTCCCCGCACCGCCGGGACTACAATGTCTTATGTACATTTGCCGTGCGCTGACGCGCTCCTGCTCACTGGCGGGCCTTTTCTTCCCGCAGCCTTGCCACAAAATGTTCCAGCCTGCCCAGCGCTTCTTTCAGTTCCTCGATGGAATAGGCGTAGGATATCCGCAGAAATCCCTCGCCGCAGTCTCCGAAAGCAGTCCCCGGAACGACCGCCACCTTCTCCTCCCGCAAGAACCGATTGGCAAACTCATCGGAAGTCAGGCCGAACTCCTTTATGCAGGGAAATGTGTAGAATGCCCCTTCCGGCTCAAAGCAGGAAAGGCCCATATCCCGAAACTTCTGCAGCACAAACCGCCGGCGCTGGTTATAAGAAGTGCGCATGAGTTCCACATCGTCATCTCCGTTGTTCATGGCCTCCACCGCCGCATACTGGCTGGTGGTCGGCGCCGCCATGATGGCAAACTGGTGAATCTTTGTCATCTGCTCCACGATCAGCTGCGGGCCGGCCACATATCCGAGCCGCCATCCCGTCATGGCAAAGGCCTTGCTGAAACCGTTGATGACGATGGTCCTCTCCCGCATCCCCGGGAAGGAGGCGATGGAGCAGTGCTCTCCCTGATAAGTCAGCTCCGAATAGATCTCATCGGAAATCACAAACAGATCCTTCTCCTTCACGATGTCCACGATCGGCGCCAGATCTTCCTTTGTCATAATGGCACCCGTCGGGTTATTCGGGAAGGTGAGAATCAGAATCTTCGTCTTATCGGTGATGGCCGCCCGCAGTTCCTCCGGCGTCAGTTTGAAAGCATTCTCCTCTTTCAGCTCTATAGTCACCGGCACGCCATCCGCCAGCTCGATACACGGCAGATACGACACATAACACGGTTCCGGCAGGATGACCTCATCCCCGGCGTTGATCATGGCCCGCAGCGCCAGATCGATGCCCTCACTGCCGCCCACTGTCACCAGTATCTCGTGGACCGGATCGTAAGAAAGATGCAGTTTTCGTTCCAGATAACCGGCAATGGCTTTTCGAAGTTCCATCAGTCCGGCGTTGGAAGTATAGAAGGTCCTTCCTTTTTCCAGAGAGAAGATTCCTTCCTCCCTGATGTGCCACGGCGTGTCAAAATCCGGCTCACCCACACCTAAAGAGATGGCGTCCGGCATCTCCTGCACCAGATCAAAAAACTTCCGGATGCCGGATGGTTTCATCTTCACGACCTTGTCTGAGAGTGGATTTCTCATAATGTCACCTTCATTCTGCTGCTCTCATTCTTTTCGATGAGAATCATGCCGTGGTCTTTATATTTTTTAAGCACAAAATGTGTTGCAGTCCCCGACACGGCT
Organism: Candidatus Anaerobutyricum stercoripullorum; assembly: GCA_019114885.1. Taxonomy (GTDB): domain Bacteria; phylum Bacillota; class Clostridia; order Lachnospirales; family Lachnospiraceae; genus Anaerobutyricum; species Anaerobutyricum stercoripullorum. The sequence goes on along the minus strand of DXEQ01000216.1, from coordinate 5,224 downwards.
TCCAGCGTGGACAGCTTCGTGGAGACAAACATGGAAACTTCCTTGAGCGTCTTTCCCTCCAGAAAAACGACAAAGTCAAAGGCGCCGGACATCAGATAGATGGACTTCACCTCCGGATAGTTGCAGATGCGCTCCGCCAGCTTCTCAAAGCCCTGTCCTCTCTGCGGCGTCACACTGACTTCAATGAGCGCCGTCACCTTTTCCGTGTCGGTCTTATCCCAGTTGATGAGAGTCGGATATCCGCAGATCACGCCCTCGTTCTCCATTTTTTCAATCTCCTGCACCACAACGGTCTCATCCGTTCCCAGCATGATCGCCAGATCATGCAGATCAATTCTGCTGTTATTCTCCAGCATTCTCAGTATTTCGTTACGCATAGTCTCCTCCAATTATATGATATGATACAGTTCATCCTCCTTCGGCGGTTCCAGATACCGGATCTCATCGTCATAGCGGATGATCTTATCGTTATTGTCCGTCGTGCGGCCGATCACGGCCGCCAAAATACCTGCCCCGGCAAGCGCTGCCGTGACTCTCTCGCCGTTGTCGCAGGCCAGAAGCAGCGTCCCGCCGGAGCGGAGCATGTAAGGATTCAGGCGAAAAAACTCGCAGACCTCAATGGTATGCTGCCGGATCGGTATCCGTTTCAGTTCTGTGTCAATCCCCACTTTTCCTGCGGCTGCCAGCTCCCAGAGAGCCGCAAAGATGCCGCCCTCCCGCACATCATGGATGTATGCCGTTCCCGCCTGCCTTGCCGCAGCTGCGGCCGCAGCCATGGAGCCGTCATCAAAGAGGCTCTTCGCCTCCTCCACAAAAAAGGCGGGATACCGGGTCAGAAGCTCCTTCTCCCGCCGGTGGGCCAGTATGGCCGCGCCTTCCCGGCCGACCGTGCCCGCCACAATGATATCCATTCCCGGACGGAGCGCCAACGGCTGCTTCCCGCCGCTGTCAACCCGATCTGTCTCACGGGTCGCTGACGCCTTTCCGCCTTTCACATTCTGATATCCCAGAGCCGTCACGGAAATCACCAGGTCCGTGACATAAGGAGATACCGCCGTATGTCCGGACAGACAGCAGATTCCTTCCTCCCCGCACAGGGCGTCAATCTCCCGCATCAGCTTCTTAAGGGCAGGCTCTTCCGTCTCCTTCGGCATCAGAATAGAGAGAGAGATTCCCGCCGGAACTGCTCCCGCTGCCGCCAGACTGTTCACCGCCGTGTACACCGTCCGCCGGGCGGCCAGCGTCCATCCCTCCACCGGATTGACGCTGACTGCGATCCGGTCTCCGGACCCAGACTTCCCGGGACAAAGGCTATCCCTCTTTCGGTCTTCTCCACTGCTTACCGGCTCTGCCAGTACATTTGCCCGCAAAAGCTGTGAGTCATCCGCCGGAAACAGACCGGCGTCTTCCCCATATTGCGGAGAGCCGAAGGGAGTATGTCTATGTAATTGTCGTAACACGGAGCGCTTCAGGATGCTCTCCTTTACTTTGCCGAAACGCATATCGCTCTCCTGCTTCTATTTTTTCTTTTTCTCTGACTTGTTATTCTTGCTGTTGTCTTTCTTTGTGTCCTTCTTATTCTTCTTGTCAGACTTCTTATCTTTCTTTACCGGCGTCGGCTTCTTTGTGCCCACGCGGATCACCTCCGGCACAGCCATGTAGGAACTGCTGTTGACCTGTACCCGCTCCTGTTCTTCGCCGTTTTCATAAATCACCTTCCAGAGCTTGGCCGTATAACCGGTCCGACCGGCACTCTCCACCTCTGTCTTACCCTGAGTGAGACTGCTGTCCTTCACCTTCTTCTCTCCCGGCGCGCGGGTGGAAGTGGTCTCAGAGACAAACTCGATGGTCCGGTCTTTGTCCCGGTATTCTTTGCCGTAGATCGTAAAGGTGATGGTCCTTCCGGACGTACTTCCTTCTATATATATCGGATTATCCAGATTGTTTTTAAACTTCAGGTCTTTCTCTGTGCCGGCGATGGCCGCGTCCTCGGAAAGCTCCACATAATGTACCGTCATGGAGTGATTCTGTCTCTCGGTCACTTCCAGTTCCGCGCGCAGCACCGCGTTATAGAGCGTCGTGGACACCTGGCAGATGCCGCCGCCATAGGTCTGCACCGTCGTACCATTCTCATAGGAACCGGCCAGACGATAGCCGTTCTCCGCATTAAACGGCGCCACTTTATCATATACGGACATGGACTCTCCCGGATACAGCAGGGTCCCGTTGATGAGCTTCGCTCCGTTCTCCACATTGATACAGCGTCCTTCGGAAGAGTCTGCAAATGATGTGGTAAATGTACCGAGCACATCCTGTACGGCATCAAGCTCCTGCGCCGTATGCTTTGCCGGGTCCTTCTCATAATCCATGGTCAGGGTCACATCCTGCTGATTCCAGTCCGGGCTGGCGATCAGAGCGGCCAGCTTTTCCGCATCTTTATTAAAATCAATGGAAATACCGTCGACTTCTTTCTCGACGACAAACTTACCGTCCTCTCTCGTGAGGGACGCATCCTTCTTCTTTGTCTCCAGAGTCTTACCCTTTTTCTTTATGATCGACTTTGTCTTGTCCGCATCCACGGAAAAGTCAAGGGGGATATCTTTCCCTCCGGCAGCAATGGCCTGTACCTGCAGAACCCTTTTTATGATATTGCCTTCCCGGCCCAGCGCTTCCGCCTGCTTAGCCGCATCCGGATTCTCACAGGTCAGTCCTGCCTGGCGAAGGGCGAAACTCTTCTCCCTATCTTCCACCTGCAGGGTGACTGTCTTCTCAGAAAGGGCGTCCACATAGTCGTCCACTTTCTGCTGCGCCTCCTCCACACTGAGGCCTCCCACATCCATTCCCTGGATGGTCACTCCCGGATAAATCGTATCCACATCGATATACTTCGAATAATAATTCCAGCTGTAAACGCCAAATCCCACAAGGGCGGCGATCACGATAAACAACAGCAAAAGACCAATTCGTTTCTTCATATTGACTTCCTACTCCTTTGTTTATCTGCAATCTCTTCTTCCTGGCTGCCTCTCAGCCGTCGAGGTCCGCTGCTTATCCGATCAGCATCGGCACCACAGAGGTAACAACCATAGCCACAATCACGATTGCGATGATAATTGCAGATATTCTCTGTCTTTTTCTCGGATCCATAATAGCCTCACTTTCTCAAACGTTGTTCTATTTCTCTCTGGCAGTGTCTCCTCCACTGCCCTGTTTGCAAGGTACTTCCCTATTCTAAGTCATTTCTCCGGGACATTCAAGTGTCTATTTCGCATAAACGCCCGTTATCTGCGGTTTCTCTTTTGCAGGCAGGGACAGGATTCTTGCATTTTTGTTGAGTGGATTCCTCCGGCTGTAGTCAAACAGACAGAAAAACTCGCCCTCCTCCAGGACCCCCTCTTCCAGAAAACGCACCGCGTCAAAGTGAAAATATTCCATATGACTCCGGTTTGCCGCCTTTCTGGAATCATAGTACCCGGCCGCCTGGTCTTCCGGGAAGAGAACCTCCCCGCAGGTCCGGTACATTTCCTTCCACAGCGGACGAAAACCGGAAAGGTCACCGGACCACGCCGGGCGGGACTTTACATTTTCCCGCAGATACATATCCAGCAGCAGAACCTCATCCCGAAATGGAAGAGAAATCATCTTCTCGTCGAGAAATTCCCGCAGGATCCGATACTTGTCCATACGGTTATGATTCATTTTATGACAGTTCTTTCCCCGATATGACAGGGAAAATTGCTCAAAAAAGTCAAAGGGACTGGCAAACTGCGGCATCACATAGGAGAGGATGCCGGAGAACTGCCCGCTGTTGTAATACATCTCGACCAACTCCTCGATTCCCTTTAACCGGATCACCTCGTCGTAAGTCAGCCATGCCGTGGACAGCACCTCGTAGGGCGGCTGGCTCCGATAACGGATCGCGTACTTTCCGGCTTCCGCCTCCATGCAGGTTCCCTTTAACACTTTCAGAAATCCCAGCTGCAGCTGATCCGGCCGGTGCGCATAAAGGTCGTTAAAAGATATCCGAAACTGCCCGTAACTCTCATGCGGCAGTCCCGCGATAAGATCCAGATGCTGGTGAATATTGCCCATCCGATGCACCCGGTCCACATTGGCAAACAGTTTCGGCAGGTCCATGTTCCGGTGAATGGCCCCGATGGTCGCCGGATTGGTGGACTGCACACCGATCTCCAGCTGAATAAGTCCCGGCCGCATGCGGGCAAAAAGTTCCATGGCTTCCTCATCCAGCAAATCTGCCGAGATCTCAAAGTGAAAATTCGTCACCCCGTTATCGTGCTCGCAAATGTAACGCCAGATCGCCATGGCGTGGCTCTTCCTGCAGTTAAACGTCCGGTCCACAAACTTGACCTGCAGCACTCCCGCATCCAAAAAACGCTGCAGCTCCGGCAGTACTTTGGAAAGTGAGCGGAACCGCACCGTCTTGTCCACCGAGGAAAGGCAGTAGCTGCACGAAAACGGGCATCCCCGGCTGCTCTCGTAGTAGATGATCTTATGCTCAAATAGATGAAAGTCTTCATATACAAAGGGGATGGCATCCATGTCCATGACCGGCGCAAATCCGGTGTTATGGATGGTTCTCTCCTCCCGCCAGGCAACACCGATGGGCATGTTTTCCGGCAGCACATTGCGCTTAACCTCCGCCCATGTCCGTCTTTCGCTCCTTAAAGTCTCAGCCCCGGCCTGCTCTGCCCGGGTCACCAGCGCCGTGAAGGTCTCCTCTCCCTCGCCCTGCATCACCAGATCTACCGCCGGATTCTCCCGGAGAAAACGCTCCGCATCATAGGACACCTCCGGGCCGCCGACCCAGATCTGCACGTCGGGACTGACCTTTTTTAATTCCTCCGCCAGTTCCCGCACAAAAGAAATGTTCCAGATGTAACAGGAAAACACGACGACCTCCGCCTTCTCCTCATAAATATCCTGCAAAATATCTTCCACATAATGATTGATCGTATATTCTTTTATCACATACTCCGCTCCGGTCGGCCCGTTGGCTTCCGCGTAAGCTTTCAGACAGAAAATGGCCAGATTGGAGTGGATGTATTTGGCATTGATGCCGCATAACAGATAACGCATAGTTTGTCCTTTCATTAAAAGGGGCTTGCAAACTACAAGCCCCCGGTACATAATCAAAACAAGTATAACACATTTTCTTTTCAATGCAAGGCGTTGTTTTTTAGAAACGTTTCTACATTTTTCGTGC
>DXEQ01000215.1 GCA_019114885.1 Candidatus Anaerobutyricum stercoripullorum | reverse complement strand
ATCTATGATCTGATCTGTGCTTCTCAGATGGCGTAATACACGCCCCTGTCCTCCGGACATCAGTCTCTGAAAGAGAGAGATGACAAAAATCCGGGAAAGGGCAGGGGCGCGCTGGCCATCGTCTGTTTGTGTCTTTATTTCATGGAAGATTTTACTTTCTTTCTTACCAGGAAAGCGGCGATCAGAGAGATCACAGCCAGTACGCAGCCAACCATGAACGCTTTGGAGTAGTCGCCGTTATTGTTTAAGGTGACGGCGATACGCGGTCCAAGGAGACCGGCGATACCGAACATCAGGTACATAACGCCGTAGTTTTCCGTGATGTATTTGGAGCCGAATAAGTCGGCGGTGATCGGTGTGATCGTTCCGCCGAAACCGCCGTAACACAGGGCAGTGAGAGCCATACAGATCACGGCCGGAATCATGCCAGGGGAGACGGTGAGGAATCCCATGGTGAGCACCGGGATGGCGCAGATGATACAGAGGGTGACATATTTATCGGTGTGGTCAGTGACAGCGCCCCAGACGATACGTCCGATCATACTCATGAAAGAGAAGAGGGATACGTATACGGCTGCCTGGGTGGCAGTCAGTCCGTAGCCGCTCTGGATGATCTGGGAAGCCTGGCTGATGACCATCATACCGGATGTCAGACCGAAGGCAAAGGCAACGGCTGCCACGTAGAACATACTCGTTTTTACCATCTGTCCGCGGGTCAGATTTGGCACGGAAGGCTTCGGAGCCGCTGCGGAAGAATCGGAAGCGGATTTGGTAGCTGCCATCTGAGATTTCTTGTAATCCACATATCCTTCCGGTACCGGCTGAATGATGAGAGAAGCCGCGATCAGGATGACCAGACAGAGGATACCGATGATGTTAAAGGCGAAGCTCAGGCCGCCGCTCTCGATCATGTTGGCAAGGACCGGAGACCAGATGATGGCCGCGCCGCCGTAGATACCGGACATGAGGCCGGAAGAGATACCGGTCTTGTCAGGAAGAACGGAAGCGGAGTAGCCCATCAGAGTCGGGTAGATGAGACCTGCGCCGACGCCGGTGCCGAGACCGTATGTCAGAAACAGCAGCGGCAGGCTGTGAACATGGCCGCAGAACAGATAGCCAAGGCCGAATAAAAGACCGCCCAGCAGGATCATCTGTCGGATGTTTAAGTGCTTTGTGAAGCCGCCGAGGATGGTTGGCGACATGGTGGAACATAAAACAGTGACGGTGTAGCATAATGCCACGGTCGCAGTCACGGACTCACCGCCCATGGCCTGTACGATCGGGGTCTGCACAACGGACCAGGTATATCCGAGACCTACCATAAAAGCAGCGATCAGGCCGATGATAAAATACAGGGTTCTTTTTTTCTCAAATGCTTCATATTGCTGTGCCATATACTTTCCTCCTTAATTTTGCATTTGCACAAATGAGGCAGGTCCGATTGGGGGCCTGTCTCATTTTATGGTTTGTATGATAACTGCCTGCGGCAATTTCCATCTTTAGCCGAGTACCTTTGCCGGGTTGGTGACAAAGATCTTCTCAATCTGCGCGTCGGTAACGCCCCGCTCTTTTAACATCGGGATAACGCGGGACGGGATATTTAAGATGTTGGCGTGCGCCATGTCCGGAAGATCGTCCTTCGGGATCGGACGCGGACGTCCCAGCTCCACATTTACGGAATCATGACTCATGAGAATCTGATCTTCATAGCCCTTGTTGATGAGGGCGGCGATCACATCGCAGCGTTCCTCGTCGGTCGGAGTATGGAACAGGTCGCCTTCCAGACCGAAGCGGTCGAAGCAGTCAAATACGCCCTGCTGCAGAACGCGCTCATGGTAGTCGATATCGGTATTGCCGCACATATGACCGATGGAGATATTCTGTGGGTCCGCTCCGTTTTCAATCAGGATCTTTGCCTGCTCCGGACCCATGGTACCAAGCTCGGTGTGGGTGATGATGGTGGCTCCGATGTCGGCGCTGACTCTGGCGGCCGCCTTGAAGAAGATCTCCTCAAACGGCGTGATCTGTCCGTTGCTGGAAGCCAGTTTGATGACGCCGGCCTTGATGCCGGTCTTTCCGATACCCACGGTAAGTTCGGTCTTCATCATCTCGTAGATCTCCTGTTCCACATCGGCGAAACCACTGCGGAATTTCCAGTACATGAAGGCGCTGGCCGGCTCATAGTAATAACCGGTGGAGCAGATGATGTTCAGATCCAGGATGGTGGCCATCTTTGCCAGGAAAAACGGGTCGCGGCCACATTCGTTGTTGGTGGCGTCCACGATGGTCTTGAAGCCGTATTTCTCTTTCAGCGGAGTGAGCCATTTCATGTTCTGTTTGATACAGTAAAGTTCGTCGAAGCCGCCCAGAGTCTCATCGCCCTGGAAACCGCAGAATCCGTACAGGAGATGCTCGTGCATCAATGTTTTTCCAAGATCTTTTGCCTCGATCGGTCCGAGAACAGTGTTGATAGTTTTACTCATACTTTAATAACTCCTTTCTTGTTTTAAATATCACTCTGATTACTCCAGAGGGAACTTCTCCATGCCAAATGCCTGTCCCCACGCGCAGACGCCGCAGAGGATGAGGCCGAAGAGCATACTTAAGATCAGTCCGAGGATATTGGCGTAATCCAGGAATCCGATGCCCAGACCAAAAGTCAGCGCCACGCCCGCAAAGATGATCGGCACATCCCGAAACGGCGTTTTATCCAGAAATGCGATGTGCAAGACCATGGTGATAGCTGTTCCCACGAGAATCGGGAAAAATCCGCCCAGGAAGGTTCCGAATACGCCGAAGGTCATGAGAAGCAGGTCCACCTGTCCCCAGATCGGACCGCAGATGGCGCTGGCCATCAGATGCGGCACGTCCTTGACGGTGCTTCCCATACCGAAGAATACGGCGAGACAGACGAACATGATCCACGGATGCCCCTTGAAGACAGGAATTAACGTGTAAACGTAGTTAAATACGGAACACCAGAAGGATGTCCACAGCGCAAAAAATACAACCGCTTTTTTACTCATACATTTTCTCCTTTATTTTTGTGATGTCGGTTGACAAGGTGCGTTGATTTCTGCAGAATCAAAGGGTATTGTATATATGGAATAAAGCAAATGTCATACCAACCTGACTTTTTGGGAAAAATGACAGAAAAAAAGCAGGATAATTACATTTTATACGTGTGTGGTCCGGAAGCCTGTCGTGAAATCGAACAGGTCCCGGGAATAGTAGTTCGAAAAATGTACAGGTCCGGCCGGAAAATGTACCGCGAAAAGACAAATTGCCGGGAAACCGCCCTGATCTGTAAGTTGGCACAGATTGTGCTTCATACAACAGGAGAAAAACGCAGATACATTTGCTGCAAAAAGGAGGAGTTTATTATGAATAAAGAAAAATTACCATTTGAGATGCCTTCCTTAGATCTGACCGGCAAGGTGGCCGTTGTCACCGGAGGTACAAAGGGACTGGGATACGGCATCGTCATGACGCTCGCTTACCACGGAGCAAAGGTTGTCATCACCAGCCGTCACCAGAATGACTGTGACGCCGTAGCGCAGGAAGTCATTGACATGGGCGGAGAAGCCATGGGTATCAAGACCGACGTGCAGAACACAGAAGAGATTCAGAACCTCATTGACAAGACTGTGGAGAAATTCGGCAAAGTGGATATCATGATCAACAACGCGGGCGTTGCTGTCACAAAACGTTTCACAGAGATGACAGAGGAAGAGTATGACCGCGTGCTGGATTCCAACTTAAAGAGCGTGTACTTTGGTTCTCAGATTGCAGCAAAACAGATGATCGCGCAGGGCGAAGGCGGCAAGATCATCAACATGTGCAGCATCGGCGGTATCAAAGGCAACAACCAGCTGTCCACCTACGGCGCATCCAAGGCCGGCGCCATCAACCTGACAAAATCCATGGCGTGGGAGCTGGGTCGTTACAATATTAATGTAAACGCCATCTGTCCTGGCTATGTGGAGACAGCGCTCAATACGGAAGCCCTCAATAATCCGAAGTTCAGAGAGAAGACCTTAAAAGGTATCCCGCTGCGCAGATTCGGTACGGTGCAGGAGATTGCGGCTCTGACCCTTTTCCTGGCTTCCGACTGCTGCAACATGATCACCGGAGAATATATCGTGGCCGATATGGGAGCAACCCTGGGCGGCAACGTATAAGGTATACACAAAAATGTCTCATCCTTATGGAGAGGGTGAGACGTGATTTTGACTGTTGATATTTTACTCCAATTATTTTACCCCCTTATTATATAACGAAAAAAGACTGCTTTAATTTCTGACTTTTATAAATTGAAGCGGTCTTTTTTTAGAAATATTGTATAAAATGTACAGGGTTTTTGCACGAAAACGTCGGGATTTGTTGTATTTTTATCATTCTTATGGTAAAGTAAAAGATAAGTTTTCTTAATAATACGATTCTGACTTTTCTTTTTTTGTCAGGAATTCAAAGCATAGATCGTGCGAAGTAAGGTGGGTAGAGATGGAATTATCACAAAATGTTGCGTTGGAAACGAAGCAGATCCTAAGCCAGTCACAGATCCAGTCGCTGGAGATTCTGGCCATGGACGCCGTGGAACTGGATGAGTATCTGCAGAATGAATATATGAGTAATCCCATGCTGGACTGTACCCTGGAGGGCGGCGGGCAGGCTGCCCCGGAACAGGAGGTCCGCTGGTTTGAGGCGGGGCGGAGAAGAACATCGCGAAACGATGACGATGAGGACTATGATTCCAGAGATACGCTGGCCGCGCCGGACCCCGACTATCTCAAGAATTATTTTCTCAGTCAGATTGAATTCCACGCCTTCACGAAGGAGGAGTGGAAGCTGGCGGATTTCATGGTGGGATGTCTGGAGGACGACGGCTTTTACCGGATGAGCGTGGAGGAGACGGCGACCCTTGCCGGCGTGCCGGAGGCCATGGTGGAGAAGGTCCTTTGCAGGCTCAGAGATCTGGAGCCCTTCGGCGTCTTTTCCGCGAACCTTTCCGAGTGCCTCTTAAAGCAGCTGGAAGTCACGGGGGAGGACGATGAGGGTATCCGTCTGGTGATCAGTCGTTATCTCCCGGAGGTCAGCGAGGGGAAGATCAGCGTGATCTCCAGACAGACGGGGTTTTCCACCGCCGAAATCCGGAAGATGATCGCCCGGATCGAGAAGCTGAATCCCAAACCACTGTCCGGTATGCGGCAGGCGGAGGTCAGTTATATCGTGCCGGACATCGTCTATTCTTGGAAGGAGGACGGCTGGGAGATTGCCATCAACGACCGGTGGTCGGGAAATTATCACATCAATGAGTATTATCTGCAGCTGATGCGGGGGTCCGCAGACCCGGAGCTTTCCGGGTATTTTAAGAAGAACCTCGAGCGGTGCCGTTTTATTTTACATAGTGTGGAGCAGCGGCGCGAGACCATGACGGCGATCGCAAGGGCGCTTCTTGCCAGACAGGAAGCGTATTTTTCCGGGAAGGGGAAGCTTGTTCCCATGACCATGTGCACGCTGGCGGAGGAAATGAATGTGCATCCTTCGACGGTGAGCCGGGCGGTGAAGGGCAAGTATATCAAGTCTCCGGCGGGAACGATTCTCATGAAGAAGCTGTTTTGCGGCAGCGCCACCTGCGAAAAGGGAGGCGAACTGTCTGCAGACCACATCAAGGAGCGGATCCGCGCGCTGGTGGACAGCGAGGATAAGCGCCGCCCGTACAGTGACGCCAGACTGGTGGAACTTCTGGTGGAGGAAGGCATCCATATTTCCCGGCGCGCCGTGGCAAAGTATCGGGATGAGCTGTGGATCAAGAGCAGCTTTGACCGGAAGGTCCGCTGACGGGCTGCGGAAGAATCAGCACGCTGTGTTTCCCCCGGGAAGCACAGAGGATATAAGTATCATTTTGACAAAGAGCAGAGACATAAAGTATCACAGCAGGCAGGAGGGAGAAACGGAATGATACCCGAAGAGTACAGAGAACTTTTTGCAAATGCCATATTTCGGCAGATCATGGACAGCATTGACGACGTGGTAATGGTCATTGACATGGATACCCGGGTCGTGTATGTGAACAAGGCTTACGAAAAGACATTTGACCGGAAAAGAGAACAGATCATCGGGAGGTATCTGGAGGATCTGGAGGGGGAGACGACGGCCATCACGGCCATGAAGTCCGGAAAAGCGGTCATTCATCAGCTGGAATATCTGAAGTCCGTCAAGATGGATGCGATGGGCGTGTCTTTTCCTATCTTTTATAAAGAGGAGATCGTCGGAGGCATCTCCATTTTTAATGATACGTCAAAATATGTGGAACTGGTATCCAAGCTGCAAAGAACCAAGGAGATGAATGTCTACCTGCAGGAACAGCTGAACGATCCGGCCATCGCCCAGTGGTCCCGGGAGTTTATCACCGTGAACCCTTACATGAAGCAGGTGCTGGGGCTGGCCATCAAGGTGGCCAGATCGGAGGCGACGGTGCTGATCCGGGGAGAGAGCGGCACGGGCAAGGAGGTTATGGCCAAGATCATTCATTATAACAGCCCCAAGTCGGAGGGCCCTTTTGTGAAGGTCAACTGCGCGGCCATCCCGGACAATCTGCTGGAGAGTGAGCTTTTTGGATACGAGGGCGGCGCCTTCACCGGCGCCAGAAAAGAGGGGAAGGCCGGGAAGTTTGAGATGGCCCAGGGCGGCACTATCTTTCTGGATGAGATCGGCGATATGGATATGAACATGCAGGTGAAGCTGCTCCGCGTCATTCAGGAAAAGGAAGTGGAGCGGATTGGCGGGAGCCATCCCATCTCCCTGGACGTCCGCATCGTAGCGGCCACCAATCAGAATCTGGAAGAACTGATCCAGCAGGGCAAGTTCCGGCAGGATCTCTACTATCGACTCAATGTCATTGAGATCAAGATCGCGCCCCTTCGCAAGCGGAAGGAGGACATCCCGATCCTGGTCCATCATCTGGTCAAGAAGATCGCGGGGGACAATATCAGTGTCACGCCGCGGGTCATGAACATCTTAAACAACTACGACTGGCCGGGCAATGTGCGGGAGCTGCAAAATGTCATGGAGCACGCCTGCATCATGCGCAACGGCAACATCATCGATCCGTTTTCGCTGCCGCAGTATATGAATCCGAAAATGCATATGGAGGAGAGCAGGACGGAGGATATGAGTTATAATCTGAAAGAGATGACCGCCATTCTGGAAAAGGATCTGATTCTGGAGGCGCTCAAGAAGTTTTCCAACAAATCCCGGGCCATCGAGGAGCTGGGCATATCCCGGAGTTCTTTTTATGAGAAGATAAAAAAATATGATATCGACGTGGACGCAATGGATATTGAATAACAAAACGACAAGAGAGAGGGTCCCGGCGCCGCAGGCGCCGGGAGGAAATATCCGGCCAGGTCTTATGGAAACGCCTGATAAAAAACATGCAAAGACGTGTTTTTTATCGGGCGTTTTCTTTCGCTTATGAAAAATTTTTCATCATAATTCCCGCCTGTTTTCCGGACGGGATCTGTCCGGCGTTCCGGACATCTTCTGTATGGAATCCGAACAAAAACTGTCTGCCTGTCCGGACAGTCTGTTGTCCGTTAAACCGGAGTATATGAAAAACGGACAGCAAATCCGAAGATCTGTCTGCTTTTTTGGATAAAATGGCAAAAAAACTGCCAAAAAGGACAAAAAAATGGAAGAAAGCCCCGCTTTTTGAGAAAAACAGAACTTGGCACAGCCTTTGCTTTATATAGAATCACCGACGGGTGTGTGTTGCGGGCAAAGATGCGGCAGCGCCGCCGGAAAACGAACCGGAAAGGAGCGGGCTATGAAACGGATTCTGACCCCATGTTCCATAGGAACGTGCACAATTAAAAATCGTTTTGTGATGACCGCAGCCAATCTGGGCTGGTGTGAGGACGGCTTTGTGACAAAGAAGGTCACCGCCTTTTACCGGGAGCGGGCGAAAGGTCATGTGGGACTGCTCATCGCGGGAGCGGCCGGTGTGGACCCGGTCCGGGTGAATCAGACCGGGATGATGCAGATTTATGACGACCGCTTTATCGGGCCGATGCGGGAACTCACGGAGGCGGTACATCAGGAGGGAAGCAGAATATTTCTCCAGCTGATGCATGCCGGAGCCTACGCCAGAAAAGAGGAGCACAGCGGGATGACGGCGGCTGCCCCCTCTTCTTATCTTTGTCCATTTACGAGGGAGGAGACGGAAGAACTGACAAAGGAGAGAATCCGGGAGATCATACAGTGGTTTGCCGACGGGGCTCTCCGGGCCAAAAAAGCCGGATTCGACGGTGTGGAACTCATCGGAAGCGCCGGTTACCTCATCGCGGAGTTCCTCTCCGGAGCAACGAACCGGAGAACGGATACTTACGGCGGAGCGGTGGAGCAGCGGACGCGGTTTCTTATGGAGATCATACAGGCAGTCCGCCAGACGGTGGGCAGCGATTACCCGCTGATGGTAAGGTTGTCGGGCGCGGACTTTATCCCGGATGGCAACGGCCCCGGGGAGGCGGCAAAAGTGGCCGCTCTTATAGGTACTCAGGTGGACGCCATCGATGTGACCGGCGGCTGGCATGAGTCGCAGGTCCCGCAGATCACCTACAACGTGCCGGAAGGCATGTACCTTTATCTCGCAAAAAATATAAAGCAGGCGGCGAAGGTTCCGGTCATCGGATGCAATCGTCTGACAGCCGGGAAGGCGGAAGAAGTCCTGGAAAAAGGCTGGGCGGATATGGCCGGGATGCTCAGGGAGCTGATCGCCGACCCGTATCTGGTCAGAAAATATGAGGAAGGGCGCGCGGATGCCATCCGTCCCTGTCTTGCCTGCAATCAGGAATGTCTGGACGCCATCTTTTCCGGCGGAGGCATTGGCTGCGTGGTCAATCCGCTGGTGGGACAGGAGAGTTGTCTCCAGGAAGAAGCCGAAAAGGATGCGCACACGGCAGCAGCTGTTAGGGCGAGCGACAGGCAGGAGAACCGACAGGAAAACGGCAGACCGGGAACTCCGGCAGAAAAGAAGCCGGGAAACCAGGCAGAAAAGAGGATTCTTGTCATCGGTGCCGGAGTCAGCGGTATGGTTTACGCTGCCACGGCAGCCAAACGGGGATACGCGGTGACTGTCTGGGAGAAGGAGACAGGCTATGGCGGCGCGGCAGCCGCAGTGGCGCATGTGCCGTACCGGAAAGATATAAAGAAGTATCTCGATTATCTGTTCCGACAGTGCGTGGATGCGGGCGTGAGATTTTGCTGGCGGAAAGAGGCGTCGGAGGAGATTCTGGCAGATCTGCTGGATGCCGGACAGTACGGCCGGGTGATCTTAGCCGCGGGCGCAGATTGGGAGCCTCCGGATTACGGACAGCCGAAAGAGGTAAAGATATACAGACCGGAAGAAGTGATGCGCGGGGAGATCCTGCCGGGCAGGAAAATCGTGATCATCGGTTCCGGATACAAGGCGGTGCAGACGGCACAGTATTGCGCGGCCGCAGAGAAAGAAGGAGATCAGGAGCGGCGATTCCTTGAAAGATATGCTCCGGATCAGATTACATTTGCTGATAACATCATGAAGTGGGGGGACCCGGAGATCACTCTCCTGGCTCCGGCAAAGAGGGCCGGGGGAGGCTTCGGGAAGAGCACCCGATGGATGATGTTGAAAGATATAAAAAAACAAGGTGTTACGGTGGAAACCGGGGTACAGATCCTGGGTCTTGAGAAAGACCGGGTGCTCTTCCGAAAAGACGGAGAGGAGAAGATGGTGGAGGCGGACCTGATCGTGGGGGCCTTTGGATGGAAGAAAAAAGAATTCTCCCCGGCTTTTACGAAAGCTTTTGCGGACAGAGTGGAGACCATCGGCGACGCCGTACAACCAGGCAGGATATCGGAAGCAGTCAAACAGGCTTTTTATGCTGCTATGACATTAAAGGAGGATAACGATGTTTGAAAAGAAACATGAGATGTTAAGAAAGCTGGCAAGAGAGTTCGCGGAAAAAGAACTTGAGCCGATCGCCGCGGATGCGGAAAAAGAAGGAGCCTATCCAAAAGAGCTCTGGCAAAAGGTAGCGAAATACGGATTTACCGGAATCACCATTCCGGAGGCTTACGGCGGATGCGGCGGAGATTACAAATCCCTTGCCATCGTGGTGGAAGAGTTCTGTAAGAAGGACGCGGCTGCTTCCTCTCTGATCATGAGCAACTCTTTATCCGGCGCTCCGTACCTTTACTATGGAACAGAAGAACAGAAACAGAAATATCTTCGCCCGATGGTGGAAGGAAAGACCATCGGCGCCTTCGCGCTTACCGAGCCGGGCGCAGGTTCCGATTCCGGAGCCACCCAGACCACCTGTCTGTGGGATGAGGAGCAGGGCTGCTACATCTTAAACGGAAGAAAATGTTTCATTACCATGGGACCGATTTGTGATTACGCCGTTGTCTTTGCCAAATCCAATCTGGAAGCAAAGGGAACGAGAGGTATCTCCGCATTTATCGTGGAAGCAGACTGGGAAGGCTTCTCCCGTGGAAAGACCGAGGAAAAAATGGGTATGCACGCTTCCGTGACATCCGACCTTGTATTTAATAACGTGAAAGTTCCGAAGGAGAACCTGCTTGGCAAGGAAGGCCAGGGATTCAAGATCGCCATGGGCATCCTGGACGCCGGACGTGTGACCGTTGCTTCACAGGGCCTTGGCATCGCTGCCGGATGTCTCGATCTGGCGGTGGAATACTCCAAAGAGAGAGTACAGTTCGGACGCCCGATCTGCAAGCTGCAGGATGTGGCCTTCAAGCTGGCTGACATGGCGACGGAAGTGGAAGCCACAAGACTTCTCGTGTACGATGTGGCCGACAAGCTGGACAAGAAGCAGAAGGTGACGCTGCAGGCGGCCATGGCCAAATACAAAGCCGGAGAAGTGTGCAATCAGGTTGCCTACAAGGCGCTGCAGATTCACGGCGGATACGGCTACATGCAGGATTACGCCATTGAGCGGATGACAAGGGCAGCGAGACTGGTATCCATTTATGAAGGAACATCAGAGATTCAGAAACTTGTGATTTCTGGAAATTTACTGAAATAGTGGAGGTATGGGATGAAAATATTAGTTTGTGTAAAACAGGTTCCAAATACAAATGCGGTAAAAATTAATCCGGAGACCGGAACATTGATTCGTGACGGTGTGGAAAGTATCTTAAATCCGGATGACGACAACGCTCTGGAGGCAGCCCTTCAGATCAAGGATAAGGTGGAAGGGACGAACGTGACCGTCATTTCCATGGGACCGCCGCAGGCGACGGAAGTGCTGGTGGAGTGTCTCGCCAAGGGCGCGGACGACGCCATTTTGTTAAGCAGCCGCGCGTTCGGCGGCGCCGATACCTGGGCTACTTCCAACACCATTGCGGGA
This sequence comes from Candidatus Anaerobutyricum stercoripullorum, assembly GCA_019114885.1. Lineage (GTDB taxonomy): Bacteria > Bacillota > Clostridia > Lachnospirales > Lachnospiraceae > Anaerobutyricum > Anaerobutyricum stercoripullorum. The sequence goes on along the minus strand of DXEQ01000215.1, from coordinate 8,269 downwards.
GCCATTGAGAAGATCGGCGATTACGACATCGTGTTTGCCGGACGGCAGGCCATCGACGGCGACACCGCGCAGGTGGGACCGCAGATTGCGGAGAAACTGAATATCCCGCAGGTAACTTACGTGGAAGAAGTTCAGAAAGTGGAAGACGGCAAGATCACAGTAAAAAGACAGCTGGAAGACGGATATGAGATCATCGAGATCCCGACTCCATGTCTGCTCACAGCGGTAAAAGAGTTAAATACACCTAGATATATGTCCGTAAAAGGCATCTATGACGCATACAATACGGAGATCACCGTGTGGGATGAGAACGATATTCCGGTAAAACCGGAGGAAATCGGACTGAAATCCTCCCCGACCAAGGTGTTCCGTTCCTTTACACCGGAACCGAAGGGAAAAGGTATGATGATCGAAGGCACACCGAAGGAAGCCGCTGTGAAAGTGGTGGATGAGTTAAAGAAGAAACATTTTCTGTAGGAGGTACGTTATGGCTGAGAATAAAACCGTTGATTTATCTGCATATAAAGACGTGTGGGTGTTTGCCGAGCAGAGAGGCGGCGTCATCACCCCTGTAGTATTTGAATTGTTGGGAAAAGGCCGTGACCTGGCCAGCGATATCGGAGATGTAAAGCTCTGCGCCATCCTTCTGGGAGAAGACCTTTCTGACATGACAACACAGCTTTTTGAGGCGGGAGCCGACGTGGTCTATACCGCGGACAGCCCTCTCCTTAAGAATTATACATCCGATGGCTATACCAAGGTAATCTCCGACGCCATCCATGAGTTCAAACCGGAGATCGTACTATACGGCGCGACCCATATCGGCCGCGATCTGGCGCCTAGAATCGCCAAGAGAGTGAGCACCGGTCTTACTGCCGACTGTACCAAACTGGATATCGATCCGGAGACAAAGGGTATCTTACAGACCCGTCCTGCTTTCGGCGGTAACCTGATGGCCACGATCAAGTGTCCGAACCACCGCCCGCAGATGTCCACCGTAAGACCTGGCGTTATGGATAAGGCTCCGGTACAGAAAGGACGGACCGGTGAAGTGATTCCTGTGACTCTGACGCTTCAGGAATCCGATATCCGCACGAAGATCATCGAGATCGTAAAGACTGCCAAAGATATGGTTTCCCTCACCGATGCGGAGATCATCGTATCCGGCGGCGCCGGTCTCGGAGATGCGTCCGGTTTTGAGCTGATTAAAAAGTTTGCCGACAAGGTGGGCGGCGTCGTGGGCGCTTCCCGTGCCGCTGTGGACGCCGGATGGATCGATCACTCTCATCAGGTGGGACAGACCGGAACAACAGTCAAACCGAAGATCTACATTGCCTGCGGTATTTCCGGCGCGATCCAGCATCTGGCCGGTATGCAGACATCCGACATCATCATCGCCATCAACAAAAATCCGATGGCGCCGATCTTCGAAGTTGCCGATTACGGTATCGTCGGCGATCTGTACAAGGTCATTCCTGAGCTGATGGAGGCATGGGGCTGATCAGGTACATGCACGGCTGACGCAGGGGGGAAAAGTTATGTATCAGCATATCAAACTTCATGTAGAAAATAAAATCGGAACGATCACCATAAACTGTCCGAAGTCAGCCAACGCTGTAAACCCGTCGATCTATGCGGAGATCAAAGATGCCATGTGCGGCTGCGTCATCAACGAAGAGGTGAACGTGGTGGTGCTCACAGGCGAGGGGAAACATTTCTCCGCCGGCGGGGATATCCGGGAGTTTAAAGAGCTGATCGAATCAGAAACCTATATAGAAGAGCGGTCCATTCAGCTGGCAGGGAACACGGCGGAGGCCATCCGCCGGTGCCCGAAGCCGGTCATTGCCATGATAAACGGAGCGGCGGCAGGGGCGGGATGCAGTCTCGCTCTTGCCTGCGACTTCCGGATCATGGAGCCGAAGAGCAGACTGTCCATGGCCTTTATCAACATGGCTCTGCCGGGAGACACCGGCGGCATCTACTACCTGTACAAGCTGCTGGGACCGGCCAGGACCGAAGAGCTTATTATGACGGGGCGGCCCGTCGGAGGGGAAGAAGCTTTTCGTTTGGGGCTGGCCAACCGGCTGGCGCCGGAAGGCGGACTGTATGAGGAGACCATGGCTTTTGCCGGGGAGCTGGCGGCCAGACCGCAGCTTGCCGTAAAGCGGCAGAAGCAAATGATACTGGACTTCTTCTATAAGGATATCGCCGCTTTCACGGAAGCGGAGGGCAGATATATGGTGGAATGTTCCCGCTCGGAAGATTTCGCCGAGGCAGTGAACGCTTTCCTGGAGAAACGGAAACCGGTTTTCCGGGGATGCTGAAAGGTTCAGAACACTGAAATCACACATATATAACCAGGTACAAAAAATGTGCCGGAAACGAAAGGAGAAGCATTATGCCAAAAAGATTAGACGGAAAGGTAGCATTAGTAACAGGAGCAGCCAGAGGACTGGGACGTGCCTACGCATTACGGCTCGCGGAGCTGGGCGCTGACGTGGGAGTCATCGATATCGACTTAAAATCCTACAAGGCATTCGGCGGAGAGGAAAAGCTGATGACCGCTGACACCACCATGGATGAATGTCGTGCCCTCGGCGTAAAATCCGCCGGAGCGGAAGCCGACATCACCAACAGAGAGCAGGTATTTGCGGCAGTGGCACAGATTGAAAAGGAACTGGGCCCGATAGACATCCTCGTCTGCAACGCCGGCGGCGGCATGGGAGCGCCGGACGCCAACAAGGCCAGCGAGTTAAACTGGGATGAATTCTACGGAGTAACGGAGAGAAACTATTACGGAACGGTTTATACCTGTAACGCAGTTGTTCCGGGTATGAAGAAACGTGGCTACGGCAAGGTGGTCAACGTGATCTCCGTAGGCGGACTGCTGGCAAACAGCGACGGAAGTTATGCGCACTACGGTTCCGCCAAGGCAGCCATCGCGCAGTATACAAAACTTCTCGCACAGGAAGTGGGCCGCTACAATGTGACCGCCAACTGTATCGCCCCTGGCTTCATCGCCACAGGCAGACTGATCGAGAACTATAAGAAAGCCGGCGAGGGTACCTTCCTTCGTAACGTTGCCATGAAACGTTTCGGTACGGTGGAAGACTGTGCCAACGTGGTTGAGTTCCTGGCGACAGACCTTTCTTCCTATGTAAACGGAGCCATCATTGAGGTAACCGGAGGAACCGTGGGAAGAATGATCATGAACGAACCGGCAGAGTGCTAGCACATTGCCCGATGAAGACAGCCTCTGTCGACAGAAATCTGACAGAATAATTATTGCAATGACGGAGGCTGTCAGATAACCTGAAACAATTGGTACTATTTTGTAGAAAAAGAATCAAACGATTTGTTAATAAAATAACGATAGGAGACTACATTTATGAACAGATGGGAAACATTAGAGAAAAAACCGGCTCCGCTTTTTACGAAAGATTTCGGTCCGCTGAGCGGCATCCGTGTTCTTTTAAACGGAACGGTCGTGGCAGCTCCGTTTGCGGCCACCATGTTCAGTGATTTCGGCGCGGAAGTGATTGCTCTGGAACGCCCGAAGGTGGGCGGCGACACAGCGAGACATCAGCAGCCGCAGTTGAAGGAAGGCGAGAAGCATATCAGCGGCGCCTGGGCCCAGAACGCCAGAAACAAATTAAGCTTTACGTTGGAGACCAACTTAAAGAAGGTGCCGGAATCCAAAGAGATTTTCTTATCCCTGATCAAACAGGTGGATGTCTGGATTGAGAACATGGTATGGATCGAGAAGCTGGGCATCACGGACGAGATGCTTCTGGAAGTCAATCCGAAGCTGATCATCTGCCATGTCAGCGGATTTGGTACACCGAGATTCGGCGGTATTGAGAGATACTTAAATCGTGCCTGCTACGACCCGTTGGCACAGGCGGAATCCGGCTGGTGTCTGCTGCAGGGCTTCCCGGAGACCCCTCCATACTATGCACAGCAGTATGTGGGCGACTATCTGTCCGGACTGTTCGCGTTCAGCGGTATCCTGATGGCTCTTCGCCATGTGGAAAAGACCGGAAAAGGTCAGATCATCGACGCGACCCTCTGCGAGAGCTGGATGCGTGTCATGGATGATAACTTTACCCTCTGGGCCAAAGAGGGCATCCAGAAACAGAGACAGGGCGTAAAACAGGAAGCTTATCAGCCGGCCGGCATCTTCCCGACCAAAGACGGCAAGTTTATCAATCTGGGCGCATACGGCAAGGGCGCTTACGAGAAAGTCATGAAAGCGTTCGACTTCGATCTGGAGAAATACTCCTATGAAGCAGCCGGCGGCAGCAAGGCAGCATTGGAGAGCGATCTGGGAAGAGAGCTTGACCAGAAATTCTCCGATTACTTCATGAGCCACACCGCACAGGAAGCCATCGACATCCTCATTGACAACCGGATGGGCGCTGCTGTCATCAAGGACTGCAACGACGTTATGTCCGAGGAACACTGGAAAGAGAGAGGCGACTGGGTAACTTATGAAGACCAGACCCTCGGTGAGGATATCACCGCCTTCGGTTTCGCTCCGAAGATGTCCGAGACACCGGGCGAAGTGTGGAGAGGCGCGCCGAAGCTTGGTCAGGATACCGAGATGATCATGAAACAGCTTCTCGATTACACCGACGAAGAGTACGAAGCACTGAAAGGAAGAGGAATCATCGATTAACTTTCAGGTATGAGGCGGGCGCTCCGGTTCGGATGCGTCAGGAAAGAGGAAAATATGGAATCACGCTCCGAAGAACTGAGAAAACATAAAGAAATTTTTTTTCAACAGACATTCTGTGACATTTTTCACAGGACGGCGCAGCTTTGCCCGGATAAGATCGCAGTTGCAGGAGATAACTGTCAGGTTACCTATCAGGAACTGGATGAGTACAGTAATTTTCTGGCGAGATATCTGATGCGGGAGGGAATCCGGAAAGAAGATATTGTCGCCATTCAGTCCGGCCGCGACCCGATTTCCATCGTCTGTATGCTGGGCATCTGGAAGGCGGGAGGCGCTTACTGTTTCCTGGACGACTGTTATCCGGAAGCCAGAAACCAGGCGCTTAGGGAAGAGTGCGGCTGGAAGATCACTCTCACCAGAGAGTACGTAAAAAGCATCCCATGGGAGAAAGATGAGCATTTTATCAACCGGTCCGAAAGAGACAATCTGGCTGTCATCATCTACACCTCCGGTTCTACCTCCAAACCGAAGGGAGTCATGCTGGAGCATAAAAATGTGGCGGCGGCCATCAGTAATTTTGATCGCCTGGGCTTTACGGAGAACGACCGCACCTGCGTGTTCCCGAGCTTCAGCTTTGTGGCGTCCATTTTTGATATCTTTTCTTCCCTCTCCGTGGGAGCGACTCTGGAGATCATTCCGGAATATTGCCGGAGAAAGATGGACCTCATTGTGGAATTTTACAGGGAGAGACAGATCACCATCGCCTTTCTGCCGCCGCACATGGCGAGAAAGTTCATGAAGGTGGATACCACCGGCATCCCGCTCAGGGCGCTTCTCGTGGGAAGCGAGCCGGTGCGGCATCTCTGTCAGCAGCCGTACCGCATCATCAATGTGTACGCCGCCTCGGAGTGCTGCTCTCTGATTGCCGTGTACGATATCACGGACGATGAGGAAGCCTATCCGATTGGGACGCTGAATCCGACATTCCGGGGGTACATCGTGGACGAGAACGGAAAACAGGTGGAACCGGGGACGGAGGGCGAGCTCTGGCTGGCCGGACCGCAGGTATCCCGGGGATATCTGAAACGGCCGGACGTCACCAGCCGGCAGTATATCGTCAACCCGTTTTGTGACGAGCCGGAATACCGGAGACTCTTTAAGACCAACGATCTCGTCCGGCAGGATGCGGACGGAAACCTGCACTATATCGGCAGGAAGGACAACATGTGCAAGATTCGGGGCTTCCGGGTGGAGAGCGGTGCGGTGGAGTCCACGGTACTCAAATGCGCGGCCATCAAGGAGGTCGTGGTCAAAGCCTTTGCTGATGAGGGAGGCACCAATATCCTCTGCGGGTACTTCACGTCCGATGTGGATATCGATGTGAAGGATTTAAAGGAGAAGCTTAAGGAGACGCTTCCTTATTATATGGTGCCGACCTGTTTTATCCGCCTGTCGGAATTCCCGAGAAACTTTAACAATAAGATCGACCGGAAGGCTATACAGCCTCCGAAGGAACTCAATGACCACAAATTGCTGGAGCAGCTGTATTAAGTAAGTGGGGATGCGACCTGCGTACGTTTTCGCGGCGGCAGTCCCATCTGACAGGATACAAAGATCTGCCCGGAGCCAAAAAGAAAAGGAGCGCAGCTATGTCAGAAAGACCAAACACAGAAGAATTATTGGATAAACTGTCCGAATTTTTTGACGCGGACATCAATCAGTATCTGGGGGAGCACGGCGGAGCCGCCGAGGTGGTGGATGTGGAAGGAAATGAACTGATCATCCGTCTGCTGGGCGAATGCCGGGGCTGTCTTTCCATGAACGACACGGTAAACGGTGTCATCAAGAAGAAGGTGCACGCAGTCTTTCCGTTCATCGAGAAGGTGACGGTGACGGACGATGTGAGCCCGGAAGTCTATGAGATGGCAAAAAGCCTGTTTACCGGCGGAAAATATTAAAAAGAACATAATGATCTGATCAGAAAATGTACATAAATTCCGGAAAATCGGACAGAAAATGTGTCCGGATTCCGGACAGTCGGACGGGAGGCGTACATAGATTCCGGAAAACCGGACAGGAAATGTACGGTTTTCGTACAGACAGTACCATCTTTTTGTTCGGAAATACGATAGCAAGAGAAAAAAGAGAGAAAATATTTTCTATAAACCGCAAAAAATCGACAGCGGACCGTCTTTCTGAGGCCAGAGGGGTATTGGCATGGAAATTGCGTTATAAATAACAGAACAAATTGTTATGTATGAGACCGGCGCCATAAGACCGGACTCATCACGCATAGGAAAACATTTAAAGGAGGACCTTATGGGAGTTGGAACCTACGAAGCTTATATTGAGCGAATGAAAAAAATGAAACCGAACATTTATCTGGATGGCAAATGTGTAGACAGAATGGGACCTTGGAACGAATCCGGATTCTGGGTAATGAAACAGTGCTACGATCTGGCCAATGATCCGGCGTATGCGGACGTCTGTACGGCAACCTCTCATCTGACCGGAGAAACCATCAACCGCTGTACCCACATCCATCATTCCAAAGACGACCTGCTCAAGAAACAGCAGATGACCCGTCTCGTATGTCACCATGTGGGCGGCTGTATGCAGAGATGTATGGGAACCGACGCGTTAAACGCCATCGCCGTTGTCTCCTATGACTGTGACCAGGCTCTGGGAACCCATTATCATGAGAGATTCAATAAATATCTGGAATACTGCCAGAAAAACGACCTGATCTGTAACTGTGCACAGACAGACGTAAAGGGAAGCCGGAACGCCAAATACAAACGTGCGCATATGCAGCCGGACCCGGATATGTTCTTACATGTGATCAAGACAGATGTGGACGGCATCGGTATCGACGGAAAGCCATGTAAGGGTGTGATCGTCCGCGGCGCCAAGATCTGTAACTCCTGCGCACCGTACGTGGACGAGATCATCGCGACACCGACCAAGTTCATGGGCCGCGGCGACGAAGGCTATGCGATCTCCTTCGCCCTTCCGGCTGACTGGGACGGCCTTAAGTTAATGGCTCTTCCGGGACGTCATCATAAGAGAAAACATCTGGAAGCTCCGTTCAACAAAAATGGCGACAACGAATCCCTCACCATCTTTGACGACGTATTCGTACCGGAAGACCGTATCTTCTTAAACGGTTACGATCATCCGGATGCTGTACAGTATGCCGGATATCTGGCTCTGATGTTCGCCCACTTCCACAGACATTCCTACACAGGATGTAAGACAGCCGTATCCGAGATCATCGCTTCTCAGGCAGCGCTCGTTGCGGACGTCAACGATATCGCCAAGGCAGAACATGTCCGTGAGAAGATCTGTGACATCATCGGAACCGCTGAGCTGGTATTTGCCGCAGGACAAGCTTCCGCTTACCGTGCGATCGAATTCCCGAACGGCTCCTGGGTACCGGATGAGATCCTGACCAACGCCGGAAGACGTCTGGCAGGCCATAACATTTACCATGAGTACGAGATTCTTGCCGACCTGACCGGCGGTATCTGCGCTTCCCTGCCGACAGAAGAGAGCTTCTTCGCGCCGGAGACCGCAGAACTTTGTAACAAG
>DXEQ01000214.1 GCA_019114885.1 Candidatus Anaerobutyricum stercoripullorum | reverse complement strand
TGTTACAAAAAAATGACGGTACGCCCGCAGAGCCTTATGCTCCCGCCCTGCGGACAGCAGTTTTTGCTACAGGCTGACCTTCCCCGTCTCATATATCTTCTGCAGAGACATCATGATGCCGTATTTCGCATGTTCCCAGGTCAGTCCTCCCTGAAAATATACCGCGTACGGCTCTTTCATCGGCCCGTCGGCGCTCAGTTCGATGGAGGAACCGGATACAAAAGCCCCGGCTGCCATGATCACCTGAGCGTCATAGCCCGGCATATCCCACGGTTCCGGCCGCACAAAGCTGTCCACCGGAGCCGCTGCCTGGATTCCCTCACAGAAGGCTGTCATCAGTTCCGGATCATGGAATTCCACCTCCTGAATGATATCGTGGCGGCTTTCCTTTCCGTCCGGAATCACCCGATATCCCAGCGCCTCGTAGATGTTGGCGGCAAATATCGCGCCTTTTAAGGCGCCCTTTACCACTGTCGGCGCCAGAAACAGTCCCTGCGTCAGCGTGGAGGTCACACCGAGCGTCGCGCCCACTTCCTTGCCGAGCCCCGGCGAGGTCAGGCGGTACGCCGCCCGCTCAATACATTCTTTTGTGCCGCAAAGATAACCGCCGATGGGCGCCAGGCCGCCGCCCGGGTTCTTGATAAGGGAACCTACTACCAGATCCGCACCCACCTCGGAAGGCTCCGTCAGTTCCACAAATTCTCCATAGCAGTTATCCACCATACAGAGCACATCCGGCTTTCTTTCTTTAATAAATGTGATCAGTTCTCCGATTCTCTTCACAGAAAGCGTCGGTCTTGAGGCATACCCTTTGGAGCGCTGAATGGTGACAAGTCTCGTCTTCTCATTGAGCGCCGCCGCGATTCCATCCCAGTCGAACCCTCCGTCCGGCAAAAGGTCCACCTGTCGATAGCTGACGCCGTACTCCGCCAGAGAACCGTTGGACGGCCGGATACCAATCACTTCCTCCAGTGTATCGTATGGTTTTCCCACCGGGGAGAGCAGCTCGTCGCCGGGACGGAGCTGACTCATCAGCGCCAGCGCCAGTGCGTGGGTACCGCAGGTGATCTGCGGGCGCACAAGCGCATCCTCCGTGCCAAACACGTCGGCATAGATCCGCTCCAGCGTTTCCCGCCCCAGGTCATTGTAACCGTAACCGGTCGTCGGCGCAAAACAGGCCTCGCTGAGCCGGTTTTTCCGCATGGCGTTCAGCACCTTCATCTGGTTGCACTCCGCCACAGCGTCAATCCGGGCAAATCGTTCCGAAAGGCCCTTCTCTATCTCTGAACAGAACCGGAAGACCGGTCTGCTGATTCCCATAGATTCATAATATTGTTCCAATATCTTTTTCTCGTCATTCATTATATTCTCTCCGAAATCTTTATTTTGGTCTGCCCGTTTTGGTCAGATGGGGATTCCCCGCTCCCGCGCGGCCGCAAGAACGGCGTCAAGCAGCGCGTCCTCATCGGCATACGCTCCCTTGTCCAGCCAGATCACATCCTTCTCCCGCCGAAACCAGGTCAGCTGCCGTTTGGCAAAATGTCTCGTATCCTTCTTGATCTGTTCCACCGTCTCTTCCAGCGTCTTTGTTCCGTCAAAATAATCAAAAAACTCTTTGTAGCCAATGCCCTGCATGGACACAAGCTCTCGCGCATAGCCTTCTTTCACAAGCTCCTGCACTTCCGAGGCGAGCCCTTCCCGCATCATGGCGTCCACTCTGGCGTCAATCCTCTCATACAGACGTTCCCGTTTTTCATTCAGGACAAAGTAGGCAAACCGGTACGGGGATTCCTTCTCCCGCTGGCTGGCATTGTGGGCCGAGAGTTTCTCTCCGGTCTCATGGTAATATTCCAGCGCCCGAATCACCTTTTTTACATTGTTGGCATGCAGTGTGGCCGCATATTCCTCATCTACCTGCCGTAGCATCTCATAGAGATACTCTTTGCCCTTCTCCTCTGCCAGCGCCGCCAGCTCATGCCGATAGGTCTCCTCCGACTCGTGCACGGAGAAATCAATGTCATACAGAAGCGCCTGGATATAAAAGCCGGTTCCTCCCACGATCACCGGGATATGTCCCCGCCCATAGATTTCTTCCATGGCTTCTTTTGCCATCTGCTGAAAACGGACCACGTTGAATTCTTCTTCCGGGTCCAGCACATCCACCAGATAATGCGGCACGCCGCCCATCTCTTCCGGACGGATCTTTGCCGTCCCTATATTCATTTTTTTATATACCTGCATGGAATCCGCGCTGATGATCTCCCCTCCCACGGCCCTGGCAAGCCGCAGGGAAAGACTGGTCTTCCCCACAGCCGTCGGACCGGTCAGGACGATCAGCGGTCTCTTTTCGCTGTTCATAGGCTCACACTCCAATAATATTCAGACAATTCTCTTAAACTTTTTCTCCAGCTCCCGTTTTGTCATGGAGATGATCGTCGGCCGCCCGTGCGGGCACTGATACGGATTCTCCAGTTCCAGAAGCTGATCCATCAGACTGTCCATCTCCTGAAAGCTCATTTTCTGATTGCCTTTCACCGCCGCCTTGCAGGCCATGGAAGCCAGCTTGTCCGTGATGACTTCCAGATTCAGTCTGCTGCTTCCTTCATCCAGGCTGTCAAACAGTTCGATAAACAGATCCTGCTGATTGATGCCAAACAGATTGGCCGGCACGGCGCGGATACAGTATTCGTCGCCTCCAAACTCCTCGATCTGATATCCCAGAGCAGCAAACGCATCCTGAAACAGCAGATATTTCTCCTTCTCCTTCATGGAAAATGTGAGGATGATCGGCGGGGCCACCATCTGCTGATCGATCTGTTTTTCCTCCAGATTCTTTTTCAGCCGCTCGTACATCACTTTCTCGTGGGCTGCGTGCTGATCCACAAAAAACAGCTGATCCTCGTACTCCACAATCCAGTACGTCTGAAAAACCTGCCCGATAAGCCGGTGCTTCGGTCTCGCTTCTTTTGAAAGAAGCGGCACGTCGGCAAAACTCATCTGTTCACCGACCGCATAGCCGCCGTCCTCCCGCACCGGCAGGACAGAAGAATCAGCGGCAGGTGCCGGGGCATTGCCAGTCTGCGCCGGGGCTTTTGCTACTTGCCCCGAAGTATTGCCGTCCTGCGCCGAGGCGGCAGGCACCGCTGTGGCGGTGGCAGTCTGCGCCGGAGCTTTTGCTACTTGCCCCAAAGTATTGCCGTCCTGCGCCAAAGCGGCGGGTTCCGATGCGGCGGGTGTCTCCTGCTGCCTGCCTGCGATGGCCTGATCAATCTCTTTTTTTATCTGGGGCAGTTCTCTGCCGCCCAGACTGGCAATCCTCTTTTGTTCCGCGTCTTTTCGCGCAGCTTCTCTCTGCGCGTCATCCGCACCGGCTGGCACGGAATCCACGCCGACCGGGCCGGGCAGTCCGGTCTCCTCTTCTCTCTTGCGGCGGTTGATCTCGTCGATGCGCTCCTGCGACAGACCGGAGAACCGGGCCTCGATCTCCCGGCGTTTTCTCTCAAAGGGCTCCGGCGTCTTCTTTCGCTCCGGCAGCGCCCCTCCCTTTTTTTCAGAGAGAGAGACTTTCGGGATCAATTCTTTTTTTACAAAACTCTCCCGCACGGCGCTCACAATGGCCGAATACAGTTCCTCCCCGTTTTTAAAACGCATTTCCATCTTTGCCGGATGGACATTGACGTCAAACAGATGCGGATCCATGGAGACCATCAGCGCCGTAAACGGAAATTTGTGGACCATGGAATGTCCTTTATAGCCTTCCTCGATTCCCCTGGTGATGATCGTATTCTTGAGATACCTGCCGTTGACAAAGTAATTCTCATAATTCCGGTTTCCCCGGGAAATCACCGGTTTTCCCACAAAACCATCGATGGAAATCCCATTTTCCATGAAGTGTACCTCAAGAAGATTCATGGCGATATCCCGGCCGTAAAGATGATAGATCACATCTTTCAGATTCCCGTTTCCGGAAGTTGCTATCTTATTTTTATTGTCACAGATAAACTTAAAGGAGATATCCGGATGACTCAGAGCCAGACGCTGCACGAAAGCCTCCACATATCCGGACTCCGTCATGGCGGATTTCAGAAACTTCCGCCGGGCCGGTGTGTTATAAAACAGGTTCCGCACCACAAAGGTCGTCCCTTCCGGGCAGCCAATCTCTTCAAAGGCGATCTCCTCCCCGCCTTCCGTCACATAGCGGACACCGGAGATTCCCTCGTCCGTTTTGGTAATGACCTCCACCTTCGCCACGGCGGCAATACTGGAAAGAGCCTCTCCCCGAAATCCCAGAGAGCCCACCGTCTCCAGATCTTCTGCGGAAATGATCTTGCTGGTGGCATGACGAAGAAAAGCCTTTCTGATCTGTTCTTTGTCAATACCGCTGCCATTATCCGTGATGCGGATAAAGTCAATGCCTCCGCCCTTGATCTCGATCGTCACCGCTGTGGAGCAGGCGTCCACTGCGTTTTCCACCAGTTCCTTCACAATGGAAGCCGGCCGTTCCACCACTTCGCCCGCGGCAATCTGATTGATCGTGTCCTGATCCAGTACATGTATGACCGCCATAGTTTCTCCTTTCTTCTGCTGTCTGCGTCCGCAGGCTCACTGACTGCGGACAGGTATATCATCCGTCTTTTACATCGTATACGCCGCCTGTCTACCGGCATTTCTGCTGCAATTCATACAGCAGATTGAGAGCCTGAATCGGCGTCATATTGCCCAGATCCAGTGCTTTGAGTTCCTGTTCCACCGGGCTTTCCTTCACTTCCACCGGCAGAATGCCCATGGTATCAAAGAGGGAGAGCTGCACCGGTTCTTCTTCCGGCTCCGTCTTCTTCGCCCCGCCTGTCGCGATATCCGACCGCTCCAGTTCCTCGGCAATCTCCTTTGCCCGCTCGATCACAGCCTCCGGCACACCGGCCAGCTTGGCTACCTGAATTCCGTAACTCTTGTCGGCGCTGCCTTTGATGATCTTCCGCAGGAAGATGATATTATCTCCCTTTTCCTGCACGGCAATGCAATAATTATTGACCCCGGAAAGCTTCCCTTCCAATTCTGTCAGCTCATGATAGTGCGTGGCAAACAGCGTCTTTGCCCCCGCCAGACCGGACCCGGCGATGTACTCCACCACGGCCCAGGCGATGGAAAGGCCGTCATAGGTACTTGTTCCCCGCCCGATCTCATCCAGAATCAGAAGACTGTCCTTCGTTGCATGCCGGAGAATGTTGGCCACCTCGCTCATTTCCACCATAAAGGTACTCTGTCCGGAAGCCAGGTCGTCAGAGGCTCCGACTCTGGTAAAAATCCGGTCCACCAGCCCGATGTTGGCTGATTTGGCCGGGACAAAGGATCCAATCTGCGCCATGAGTACAATAAGGGCCGTCTGACGCATATATGTGGACTTTCCCGCCATATTCGGACCGGTGATGATATTGACCCGGTTCTTTTTATGGTCAAGCAGCGTATCGTTGGACACGAAAAGCTCTCCCCGCATCATCTTTTCCACCACCGGATGCCGTCCGTCCCGGATGTCAATGACGCCTCTCTGATTGAGTGCCGGGCGCACATAGCCGTTCTGCTCCGCCACCAGAGCCAGCGAAGCGAAAGCGTCCAGCCAGGCGATCACATGGGCGGTCCTCTGAATCCGCTCCATCTCGGCCGCCAGTTTTTCGCGGATATCCACATACAGCTCATATTCCAGAGCACAGAGCTTTTCCTCCGCGCCAAGAATCGTCCG
>DXEQ01000213.1 GCA_019114885.1 Candidatus Anaerobutyricum stercoripullorum | reverse complement strand
AAAATGCTTAAAATTCCAATCCACAGAAGCATCCCCCAGGGCATCCGGGGTCTGTGGATCCGGTCCAGAGAAATCCCTGTCTCCACCGGATCTCCCATCTGCTTTACCGCTTCTTTTTCCGCCTCTTCCGGTTCCATTCCCTCCATCAGGTACTCTCCGATCTGCTCATCCAGGTGCTGTTCGATCTCCCGGCGCACGCTTTCTCGGGCTTTTCTGTACCGGATCTGGGAAGTCAGGGTATCCAGATATTCTTCTTTTCTGTCCTGCTTCATAACATGATCCCCTCCATGGCCAGCAGATCCGAAACCGCTTTCGCATAGGCTTCCCACTCCTGCTTTTTTTCCCGCAGGGCTCTCAGGCCCTCGCCTGTGATGTGATAATATTTCCGCACCTTTCCTGCCGCCTCCCTGTCATAGCTCTCCAGGTACCGCCTCTCTTCCAGGCTGTGCAGCAGCGGGTACAGGGTGCCCGCCTTGAGTTCAAATACATTCCTGGATCTCTGCCTGAGGCATTCGATCATCTCGTAACCGTACATATCCCGCTCTGACAGCAGCTTCAGCAGCAGCATCCCCGTGCTGCCTGATACGAGATTTTTATCCATTCCCATTTTATCCCCTCCTCATTGTCTGTCCGCTCCCTTCTGTTTTTTCAGGAAAAGCGGCAAATTGCGTCGGCTCTATTATATAGATAATCTATATATAGATTGTCTATATAATACTGTAAAATTTTCCCGCTGTCAACCGGTGTTTTTGCCGTAAACATAAAAAGGAACTCTCCCCCGCGCGAAAAGAGTTCCTCCTGCATCCTATATTTTTTTATGAGGCCGCATCCGCCACAGATCCAGCCGGTTTCCTTTTTCTTCTCCCTCCCCCAGCCTGGAAAATCCCAGCTTTCTGGCCAGGCCTGCGGAGGGTCTGTTGTCATTATGGATGACCGCGTATACAGATTGGCAGCCCAGACGGTCGAACGCGTACCGGAGGGCTTCCCTGCCGGCCTCCAGACCGTATCCCTGTCTCTGATACTTTTTCCCGATCAGATACCCCAGCTCCAGGCAGGGTTCCTCCGTCCCCGGGCTGCGCTGGTTCTTTTCAAAAGCCGCCCGCAGACAGTCGCATTCTTCAGAGGGCAGGGACAGGCCGCAGCGTCCGATCACGTTTCCGGTCACTTTCTGGGCCACGGTCCACAGTCCAAAGCCGTAAAAACTGTACATCTTCCGCACATAGGCGAGATAGGCTTCCTTTTCTTTTGCCTCATCTCCTGTCATGCCGTCCACGTACCGGTCGTTTCCCTCTTCCCTGGAAATCTGATAGATTATTTTGAAGTCTTCCTCTGTGCTCTCCCGCAGAATCAGACGGGGCGTGCGGCCGATTACCACCGCCCGGCCCTGAAAGCGGAAAAGAACGCTCCGGAAAAAATCTGCGTCCAGCCCCTCAAAGGACTGCAGCACCAGCTGCACCCCCTCAAAATAGCCGGAACTGTGGGACGGCTGAAAACCAATACAGCAAACGCTGCGGCCGGCCAGGCGGCAGGCCGTTTCCTGGGAATCTGTCACAGCCAGATCATTCTGTTTCCAGTCTGTCTCATACGCCTCCTCATGGCTGCCGTTTGAAGCATCCTTTGTCCAGGCGATTCCCCTGGCCTTCAGGTCATCCAGCAGCTCGTCCATGCCCGGAAGCCTGTAAAAGCTTTCCTCTGTCTGATTTTCCAGCAAAAATTTAATCCGCATCTTTTCCTCCCGGCCCGGCTGTCCGTCTTTTCTTCTGATTTCCCCTCTAAGTTTAGAAAAAGACTGCCGAAAAATCGGCAGTCTTCTTGCATCACTATTAAACTAACTCCAGAACTACTTCCATAGCTCCGTCGCCGCGGCGCTGTCCGATCTTCACGATACGGGTATATCCGCCGTTGCGGTCCGCATATTTCGGCGCAATCTCATCAAACAGCTTGGCCGGCAGGTCAATCTGCTTCGTATTTTTCTTTCTTCCGGCAGCTTCCTTCGGAACCTCTTTTACCGGATACAGAACTTTCAGCATCTGACGTCTGGCATGAAGTCTGCTGGGTTTATCCTTCTTGATTTCCTTCTGTACTTCATCGTACACAGTAACCTTCTTGCCGTCCACTACTTCCTTCACTCTCTTGCCGTCCTTATCCTTACGGGGAACCTTGGCAGTCACAGTGACAGTCTCATAATTATCTTTTTCTCTCACAGCCATAGCAATCAGGCCGTCCGCGATCCTGCGAACTTCCTTTGCCTTTGCCTCGGTGGTAACGATCTTGCCTCTGTAAATCAGAGCTGTTACCTGGTTTCTGAGCAGAGCCTTTCTCTGGTCTGCCGGTCTGCTGAGTTTTCTATAACCTGACATGTTTTTTTTCCTCCATTCCGGAACACACAGGCACGCTCTTCGGTCTTACTGCCTGTATGCGTTCTAAGTCCATCGTGTCTATTATTCTTCGCCGGGTACGGATATCTTCTCATTCCTGCGGGATGAGAAGCAGCATCCCATTGAAGCTACTCTTCGCTGGGGTTTAGCTGTAAGCCCAGCTCTTTTAATTTGGCCAGCACTTCCTCCAGGGATTTTCTTCCCAGGTTGCGCACCTTCATCATATCCTCGGGAGTCTTGCTGCACAGTTCTTCCACCGTATTGATGCCGGCGCGTTTCAGACAATTATAGGAACGAACGGAAAGCTCCAGCTCGTCGATGTTCATCTCCATCACTTTTTCCTTTTCATTGTCCTCCTGTACGCTCATCACTTCCACGGACTTGGCATTCTCAGACAAATCCACAAACAGGCTCAGATGAGCGCTCAGTACCTTGGCAGCCAGGCTGACTGCCTCATCCGGCGCCAGAGTGCCGTTGGTGAACACATCCAGGGTCAGTTTGTCATAATCTGTCACCTGACCCACACGGGTATCCTCTACCATCATGTTCACACGTTCAACCGGTGTATAAATGGCATCAACCGCAATGACGCCAATCGGCATATCGTCCTTTTTACCCTTATCAGCGCTCACATAGCCTCTGCCCTTTGTAATGGTCAGTTCCATATACAGCTTACTGTCAGCGCCGCCGTTCAGCGTAGCGATCACCTGATCCGGGTTCATGATCTCGATATCCTGATCTACCTGAATGTCAGCGGCCGTCACAACACCCTCGCCTTCAAATTCAATATAGGCGGTCTTGGGCTCATTGGTCTCGCTGGAATTCTTAATCGCCAGCGATTTGATATTCATGATAATCTCAGTGACATCCTCTTTCACGCCCGGAATACAGCTGAACTCATGAAGCACGCCGTCAATCTTTACCTGACTCACAGCCGCTCCCGGCAGAGAAGAAAGCATAATTCTTCTCAGGGAATTTCCCAGTGTCGTGCCATATCCCCGCTCCAGAGGCTCTACCACAAATCTTCCGTATTTCTTGTCCTCTGACATCTCAGCTATTTCAATTTTAGGTTTGTTGAAATCGAACAATCTTAGCCCCTCCTTTTGGGTAATCTTGATTTTGAGGGTGACGATAAATGATTACTTGGAGTACAGCTCGACGATCAGCACCTCGTTTACAGGTACATCGATAGCCTCTCTGGTGGGAAGCTCTTTTACAGTTCCCTTCAGAGCCTCTGCGTCAAACTCCAGCCATTCCGGAACCATTCTTCCGCCGGTCACTTCCAGAATATCTTTATATCTCTGAGAGCCCTTGCATTTCTCTTTGATCTCAATGGTGTCTCCCGCTTTCACCAGATAGGAGGGGATGTTCACCTGCTTGCCGTTCACCAGCACATGCTTGTGGTCAACGATCTGACGGGCCTCTCTTCTGGTTCTGGCAAGACCCAGACGGAACACTACGTTGTCCAGTCTGCTCTCCAGCAGAACCATCAGGTTGGTACCGGTAATTCCGGGCATCTTATCAGCTTTCTTATAGTAATTTCTGAAGGGTTTCTCCAGAACGCCGTAGATGAATTTTGCTTTCTGCTTCTCTCTCAGCTGCAGACCGTACTCACTTACCTTCCGGTTTGCGCGCTTTAACTCTCTGTTTGACTTCTTGTCAATTCCTAAATATATGGGATCAAGACCAAGTGATCTGCATCTTTTCAGTACAGGAACTCTATTAACTGCCATCTCCTATAGCACCTCCTAATTAGACTCTTCTGCGTTTTGGCGGGCGGCATCCGTTGTGGGGTACCGGGGTTACGTCTCTGATGCTGACAACTTCCAGACCCGCTGCCTGAAGCGCACGGATCGCTGCCTCTCTGCCTGAACCCGGTCCTTTTACAAATACGTCCACTGTCTTAAGACCGTAAACTAAAGCTGCCTTTGTAGCAGTCTCCGCAGCCATCTGCGCTGCGTAAGGAGTAGATTTCCTTGAACCTCTAAATCCAAGACCACCGGCACTTGCCCAGGACAGAGCGTTGCCCTGAGTATCTGTCAATGTAACAATCGTATTGTTAAAAGATGACTGAATATGTGCCTGTCCCCGTTCAACGTTTTTCTTGACACGTTTTTTTGTCACTTTTTTGGTAACTTTCTTTGCCATTTTAAACTAACCTACTTTCTCGTTCTTTTTCGTTTACAAGTTATTATTTCTTCTTATTTGCCACCGTTCTCTTCGGTCCCTTACGGGTTCTGGCATTGGTCTTTGTCTTCTGTCCGCGAACCGGCAGTCCTTTTCTGTGACGGATACCTCTGTAGCATCCGATTTCCTGCAGCCGCTTGATGTTCATGGCGATGTCACGGCGAAGGTCACCTTCCACCATAATCTCCAGCTCATCGATAGCAGCACGGATCTTGTCCACTTCCTCGTCAGTCAGATCTCTGACACGGGTATCAGGATTTACGTTCGCTTTCTCGAGAATTTTGTCCGCGCTTGCTCTACCGATACCGTAGATGTAAGTCAGACCGATCTCTACACGTTTTTCTCTTGGTAAGTCTACACCAGCAATACGTGCCATGTATTTGTTCCTCCATTTTCTTTCC
>DXEQ01000212.1 GCA_019114885.1 Candidatus Anaerobutyricum stercoripullorum | reverse complement strand
GCAGCCGGTCTTTCTTGTGACGATGTCCTCGATCTGCGCCCGGTCGGCCTGACTGAGTTCCTCGTAGTTTAAGACCACATCCACGCTGTCGTCTCCGATGGAGACCACGGAATCGCCGTAGCCTTTGGTGTCAAGGAGCTGTTCCGCGGCGGCTTCCTTCTCGATGATCTCCGCCAGGCGGGTGAGCTTGGCGACGGCTTCCTCTTTTTCTCCGTCGCTCAGCGCCTCGTTGTCGATGATGTCATTGAGGGAATCCCGGGTTTTGGAGTGGGTCTGTTCCCGCTCCATCCGGGCGCCTGCCACGTATTCGCCCACCTGCGCCTGCGTCAGCACGGCGTCGCCGATGGTCTGGGTGTCCTCCACCGGGATGTCGTCGTCCACCTTTTCGCTGATGAGGGAATCGCCGTCGGAGATATCCATGGTGTCGATGGCGTCCAGGGATTCCTCCGCGCCCTCGTAGCTGACAGCGGACGGCGCCTCGGATTTTGTGAAGTTCAGATAGCCTGCCACGGCAATCATGATCGCCAGAGATGTGATCGCAATCTGGTTGCTCCTGAATATTTTTTTCATTGATGAACCTCCATTTTTAACACTTTGATGCGATTGACTGGTATCCCAAACAAAACCTGTGCCGCTTCCGTCACCGCCTCCTTTACCGTGTTGCTGTCCGCCCCCTCGCAGGCGATGACCACGCCGGCCACCGCCGGTTCCAGCTCCTTGACCACGTAGGGAGCGGATTCTCCGTCGGCGTCGGCGAGCACCGTCTCATTTTCTCTCCGGCTGTTTTTTCTCTCATTTTTTGTCCCGTCAGAAGTCTCCGACTCCGCCTCCAGTTCTTCTGAGTCATCCTTGTTTAAAACGGACTCCCTGGACGCCTCCAGAGTGATCATCACCTCCACCTGTCCCACTCCATCCACATTTCCCAGGATATGTACTAATTTATTTTCCAGATCTGTGATATATGCTTCATTTTCGCTGGCTGCCACTGCATTTTCCACTTCTTTTTTCTCCGCGGTGTCCGTCCTCGTCCGCCGTTCGGAGACGTTGGTCACAAGAAGGATGATTCCGGCGATGGCGATCAGGAGAATCTTTTCCACTCCGAAATCTTTCCATGTGATTTTCTTTTTTTCTTTCTTTTCCATGCCGGGTCCCCCTTTATTCTGGCAAATGTATCCAAAGCTCAGTCACGGATGGTAATCGCAATCCGGTCGTCATCCAGATGATAGAATTCTTCCAGCGCCTCCCGGAACTCATGAATCTGAGGCGTACCGTCCGTCTCCTCCCCCTCCACCGAAAGCTCCCGGACCGCGCTGGCGTCGTTTTCCCAGCGAACGCGGACGTCCGTCACGATGATATGGTAAGCCGTCCCCAGGTCCGTCACCTGTTCTTCTATAGCGTCGTCATATTCTTTTTGAATGTCATCTTTCATATCCCGCAGGTCCCCGGACCCGGCGATGACCTCCCACTCGTTTTTCATCTGGTTGATGATGTAGGAAGCGTCCATGTATTTTCCGGCCCCGGCAATGTCGATCACCGGTTTCAGCAGACAGAGCATCATAAGAAATCCGGAGAAGAATTTCAGATAGCTCTCATATTTCGTATTTTTTACAAAACCGTCGCAGACAAGAAGGAGAACGTTCATGTAGAGGATGGTTTTCAGCCATTCTTTCAGATATTCCATGGGATCGTCCTCCTCTCTGTTCCCGTTTGCCGTTGAATCTTTGCCGCTGTTTTCAGATGAGCCCTTTCGCTGCCCGCAGGCGATCACATTTTGTTGGTGGCGAGGGAGGTGACGGCGATGGTCAGGATAAAGAGCGCCGCCGAGATTCCCAGCGCATACACGAGCAGTATCCCGCTTTTCTGGGCCGCCGTGATACATTTTAAGAGGCGCTCATCTCCCACCGGCTCCAGCAGGATGGAGAGCAGCAGGTAGAGAAGGCAGTAGAGTAACAGCTTGATCACAGGCACTGCCAGCAGGAGCAGGATGAAAAGGATGGCGGCCGCGCCCATGGTATTTTTGATCAGAATGGAGGAGCCCACCACGGTTCCCGCCACCGACTGGGCCACGGAACCCGCCCCGGGAATCAACCCGAGAATCCGGTTGAACACTACATTTTTTGCGGCGTCAAAGGACGGTACCACCATGGTCTCCAGCAGATGCAGGCCGAAAAACAGAAAAAACAAAAACTTCATGCCCTTGGACAACAGGTTGTAGAGGCTCTCGCAGAGTTTTGTGATATTGGGCCGGGCAGAAAAGTTATTGAGCAGTTCCAGCAGCAGGTAGTACTGGATCAGGGGCAGCAGCACGGTCAGGCAGAACCAGTTCACCGCCAGGACCACGATCATAAAGTATTCGTAAAACACCACTCCCGCCGACAGATTGCCGCTCACGGTGACTGCCAGCGTGTAGACCGGAATGATCATCTTAAGCAGTTTGGACAGCGTCTCCACGGTGCGGGAAAAGAGGTCGCCCATGATGCTGAAATTGGCAAACAGAATCGTAAATGTGAGAAAGTACGCGATGAGAAACCCGCTGTCCCCGATGGCAAACTGCCGGAAGGAGGAGGAAATGTGCCAGAATACGGCGGCGAAGATCACCACTCCGATGAGCTCGCCGATAAAAACCCAGGAGGTGGATATCTCGTAAGTGACTGTCTCGATCAGCCAGGTCACCGCCTCCTCAAAGGCGTCCAGAAAACGAAAATCCAAAAGCGCGTCAAAGATCCTAGAAAAATCCGGGTATTCGTATTCCTCCTCCAGACTTTTCAGTTCCCGGGAGAGGGCGTCGATATCAATCGTATCCTCGTCCTGCGCAGTTTCCGTCTCCTCGCTCCGTGTGGCTTCTGTCTCTTTCCGCGCGGCTACTGTCTCCTCGCCCCGTGTGACTTCCGTCCCGGCGGCGCGCACCGGCAGCGACCACCCGGCGAGAAAGATGGCGCAGAGGAGCAGACAGAAAAACACTGCCGTTTTGCTGTACTTTTTTTTCATCCCGTCCATACATCGCCCTCCTGCCGCAACGTCCCGATTCCGGTTCTTCTGTCTGATTGTCAGATGTATTCTGTCACATCAGGGATTCTATGGTCTCCAGAAGCGAGTGAATGATCGGGATACTCAGAATAAATATGGACAGTTTCCCGACAATCTCCACCTGAAAGGAGATGGACTGATATCCCAGGTCCTGACAGATGTTGGAGGCGATCTGACAGATAAAAGCGATCGCCAGCAGTTTAAACAGAATCCGGATGTAGGCGTCGCTGATCTGAATCTTATCGCCCAGTTCTTCGGCAAACTCCACCACCACCGACACGTTGGAGGTCAGGTAAGCCATGAGAAAGAGGCAGACGGCCAGCAGAACAAAAACGCCGTATTCTTTTTGAAACTGACGGACGATCACGGCGAGAATCGCTCCCCCGACGCCGATCAGCGCAATCTTTAAGATGACCATCACTTTCCTCCCCCTTCCGTTGCTGCGCCGGGCCTTAAGAATCTGCCCGGATTCGCTCCACATTTTCTCCTATAATTGAAACAGGCTGTACCTATAACTGAAACAGGCTGTAGATCTGCGAGAAAAGATCGTTGATGCAGGGAATGACCCAGGAGAGCACGATAAACAGACCGGACAGGCTGATCAGAAATGCCTGCTCGTCCCGCCCGGCGTGTTTGAGCACCTGATTTAAGATGGTCACCAGAATGCCCACGGCTGCAATTTTGAATATAAGCTGAATGGTCATAATCCTCTCCTGTCTTCTCATAGCAACAGTATCACCAGCAGCGCCGCCCCTGACAGACAGAGCGCCATGAGCACCTTTTTCCGGCTTTCCAGCTGTTCTTTTCGCTCTTTTACATGGCGGCGGATATCCTCCGACAGTTTTTCCGAGGCGTCCCGGTGAAACAACAGGTCGTCCGAGAGAAGGTTCCGCCCCGCCCGCAGAAATAGCTGCCGCTCCTCTTCTGTCAGAGTCCCCGCCAGATTGTCTTCCATGGTCTGTGCAAATGTATCGGCAAACTGCAGGTCGCTGCCCTTTCGCAGTTTTTCCGCCAGACTGGCAAAAAAAGGCCGCCAGGGAGAGTCTGTCCGGCGGGCGAGGTCTTCAAACAGTTCCGGCAGGGGAATCTTGCCGCTGCGAATCTCTGATTCCAGCACCCGAAAGAGAAACTCTCCCTCTGAGAGAAGTTCCACATGACATATCTCCGGCCAGGCAAGCTGCTTTCCCAGCAGGTACCCGGCAGACAGGAGGAGAAAGGCCCCCATCCATTTCATGACAGTCCGCTCCAGAGGCATTGGCCCCCTTCGTTCAGAACTTCTATGTACCGTCTTCCGCTCTCTTCCACCCGAATCTGCACATATCTCTCAAAGGGGTATTCCCGCAGATAGTCTCCCAGAAACGGCCGCTTTAGAATATCCCCGCGATCTCCGCCGTGTACCGTAAGGAGCAGGCGGCAGCCACAGTTTCGTATGTACCGGATTGCCTCGATATCCCCGGCGTCCCCGATCTCGTCGGCGGCGATGATCTGGGGGCCCATGGAGCGAAGCATCATGAGCATCCCCTCCGCCTTCGGACAGTGGTCCAGCAGATCGGTCCGCTGCCCCAGATAGAATCCTTCGGACTGCTTTGTCCGGTTCCCGATCTCGCTGCGCTCATCCACCACCGAGACATTCTGCCCGTGAAACTCTCCCATGCCGTCAGACGCCAGACGGATGATATCCCGCAGATAGGTTGTCTTGCCGCCGCCGGGCGGTGAGATGAGCAGGGTATTGTAAAAGGTATGCTGTTCTGTCAGTGCCGGAAAAAACGGGGACGCGCAGCCGGTAAGCTGTCTGGCAATCCGCAGGTTCATGGATGTAATCTGCTGCAGCTGCCGCCGTCCCTCCCCGTCATAATACACTTTGCCGCACAGACCGATCCGGTGGCCGCCATTTAAGGTGATAAACCCCTCCCGGATCTCTTCTTTGTAGGCAAAGAGAGAATACTGGCTGATTTTCTGGAAAAGGATGCGCAGATCTTCCGCAGTCACCCTGTAAGCTTCCTCTTTCTTCCCGGTCAGTCCTCCCTGCCCGGACAGGTAATACTCCCGGCACAGTGTGCGCACGATCAGGGGCAGATTCCCCCTGAGCCGGATCTCCGTCAGGTCCGGGCGGGACAGCACCCTCTCCATCCGTTTTCGTATACTGTCAGAAAAAATGTACAGAAGTTCTCTGGTAAGTCCGCCTGTATCCAAGGCTGTCCCTCCTTTCGCCGGAACACAGTCTGCACGCCTGCGCGCATATGTTTCCCTGCGCCATCCGGCCCGGGCTTTTCTGTGGCCAGCTGGCTTATGCTTAATATATATGAGACAACCCGGAAGATATGCAAACTTTCCCTTGTGGCTTCCGGGGCTTCGTAGTATAATAAAATCAATAATGATTCCTGTTATTATTAACATGTGTAAAAAGGAGGAGAATATGATGTATGATGTATTGATCATCGGCGCCGGCATCGTCGGCACCGCAATCGCCCGAAGACTGTCCCGCTACCAGCTTTCCGTCTGTCTGGTGGAGAAGTCCAATGACGTGGCCATGGGTTCCACCAAGGCAAACAGCGCCATCGTCCACGGCGGATACGCCGAAGCCAACGCCAAGCTGAAAGGACGGCTGTGCTACAAGGGGCGGGTACAGTATGAGCAGCTTGACAGGGAACTGCATTTTGGATTCCGAAAGACCGGCAGTCTGGTCATCACCACCGATGAAAATGACCTGCCGAAGCTTCAGGATATGATGGAGAACGGAAAGAAAAACGGTCTGACGGATTTAAAGATCTTAAATCATGAGGAGATCATGGAAATGGAGCCAAACATCAACCCGGATGTGCTCTATGCCCTCTACTGCGAGGGCGCGGGCGTCTGTTCTCCGTATGAGATGGCGATTGCCATGGCGGAAAATGCCGTTCATAACGGCGTGGATCTGTTTTTATTCTCAGAAGTGGTGGGTATTGATAAAGAGAAGGATCATTTCGTGGTACACATGA
>DXEQ01000027.1 GCA_019114885.1 Candidatus Anaerobutyricum stercoripullorum | reverse complement strand
TGGAAGTATGAAAAGCTCTTCTATTTTTTATCCTTTTCCTTTCCATCATGGAAATATGCGGCAAGAATCTCTCTTCCGCAGGCCACGGCATTTTCAGAAGCATACCCATTGACGATCCGGACAGCCAAAGAGATCTCCGGCTTGTCCGCCGGCGCATAACCGATAAACAGAGCATGGTCCGGGCGGAGCCGGCTTTCCTGAGCGGTTCCGGATTTCCCTGCCACCGGGATGCGGAATCCCTCAAATATCCCGGTGTTCGCCACATACATCTCCATTCCCCGGTGCACGCTGTTCCAGGTGTTCTCCGACAGTTCAATATGATTTTCCGGCCGGGCGGCGGTCTCACCGGAAATGTCAGTCGCAGCCTCAGCGTCCACATTGCCGGAAACACCGTCCCCATCTTCACCACCATCTGCCCCGGAAGCGCCGGTATCGGCGATTCCCTCCGGTCCGACATCTTTCACGAGCGTCAGTTTATAACAGTCGCCCTCATTGGCGACGGTGTTCACATATCGTCCCAGCTGCACCGTGGCGTAGTTGTTCGTTCCCTGTCCGATGGCGGAAGGAATCGCGTAGGAATACGTCACCTGCGGACTGCTCTCCGTAAGCTCGATGCCGCTTTTTTCGTTTAAGTGAAACAGTTTTGCATATTTTTGCAGGTATCCCAGTGCCTGGGCGTCGGAAAATTCCCGGTTTCCTTTCATGCCAAGCCGGTATGAGACTTCACATAGATAGTCGTTGCAGGAATGGCGCAACGCCGCGGATACCGAAGTGACCGGCCCGTGTCCCGCGTGATTCCAGCATCGCAGCGCCGGGGATACCTTGTCAAAGATACCGTCGCACACCACGGTCGTGTCCGGGTCAATGACGCCCTCTTCCAGACCGGCGATCACCGTCACCGGCTTAAATGTGGAACCCGGCGCGGAAAGCTGCTGGGTCGCCCGGTTGTAAAGGGGCAGAGATTTATTCTGCGAAAGGCTGTAGTAATAGTCGTTATCCATGTTGTTGGCGAGACGGTTGTTGTCATAGCCCGGATAGCTGACGCACGCCAGCACTTCCCCGGTATCCGTGTCCGTCACCACGGCGGAACCGGAACACGGGTCCAGCGCCAGATCTGCCGGGGTGATCTCCAGACTTTCGATCTTTTCCCGGATAAATGTGTAAGCGGACATTTCTCCCGCTTTCCATGCCTGATAAGTATCGTCTTTCTTCGTCAGGATTTTCTGGTCATAGAGTAACTGACAGATCTCTCCCGGCGAAATCACATCCTGCATCACCATGCGCTCATACACAAGTTCATCAAAATCACTATCTTCCCGCAGAGCATCCACGATATAGTCCACAACACTTTCATACATTTCTTCCTGGGTGAGATAGGCATCTTCTCCCGTAAAAATCTTATCCCGCACCCATCCTTCTGCGATGACCGCATTCAGATAACCGCGCAGGGAGAGAGTACCGTTCTCCCACTGTTTTTCATACTCCGTGGCGTCCTCCTCATACTCCTCATAGAGAAGGTCGACCTGCTCCATAATAAATGTCCCGTATTCCTGAAGAACCTCTTCTTCTCCGGAAGACTGCCCACCGTCTGTACCAGTCTCCGTCTCTGAAGACTGTCCGCTGTCTGTGTCCTCTCCGGCATCCCCCTTCCCAGTCTGCCCGGCTTTCGCGGAAAGCGCCTCCGCGATTTCCTGACAAATCGCTTCCTTTTGCTTTTCGTATCGCTCCTGAATCTCTTTTTCCAGCTTCGTGGCATCCCTTTCCACAAAATGCGCCGTGTCGATGAGGTGATTGTGAAACAAAGCGCAGTAAACCTCGTAGATGGGAATCCGGATTTCCGTGGTATCTGAAATATGTTCCTTATCAAATGTTTTCGCATCTGTGATATTTTCCAGCAACACTTCTGCGATCTTTTTCTCCAGGATATCGTAAACTTTCCGCTGCAGATCGGAATCGATGGTCAGATACACGTCCTGCCCGGTCTGCGGCTCTTCGCTTTTTCCGGTACTTCCGATGATGCGGCCCATGTTATCCACCAGCACCTCCTTACTCCCGTCTTCGCCGTGGAGTTCTTCTTCCAGATACTGTTCCATACCGGCTTTTCCGACAACCGCGTCCGACGCATATCCTTTCTCCTCCTTTTCTTCCAGTTCTTCCGGGGAGATCTGTCCGGTGTAGCCGATGATGGAAGCGCAGGCTTCCCCGCCGTCATAGACCCGCATGGTATCTTCCTCGATGGACACCCCCGTAAATTCCGTCTGATTCTCCGAGATGGCGGCAACCGAAGTGTCCGATACATTTTCTGCCACCGTGACCGCAAGATATTTCTGGTACGCCTGCAGGGAAAGCGCATAGCGGATATGAAGAATCCCCAACACTTCTTCTTCGGAAAGCTTCTCCGGCAGACCATATTGCTGCTTTTCCCCGGACGTATATTCTTTTCCGCCCTGCGAGAAGAGACAGAAGCGATCCTCTCCGCTCAGATAGGCAATGATATCCTCCTCGTCCGCCCGGCTCTCTTCCTCGCTCATCTCATCGATGGACGCCTTCCCGAAAACATCCGCCCGGAATCTGGCCAGCGCTGTCCCCTCCACAGTAAATGTATATCCGCCCTGCCTGTCCCATGTCAGTTCCAGATACTGCGAAGGCGTATCTCCGTTTTGTTTCAAAACTTTCAGAAGCCGGTAGATGGTTCCGTTGAGCGACAACTGCCGCTCACGGCTGCCGGGATATGTCTGACTGTCTTCCATGGTCAGATCATAGACCAGCTCATTTCGCGCCAGAGGCTTTCCATTGCGGTCATAAATATTTCCCCGGACGCCCTTTTGCCGGATCTCTCTTTTTGTCTTTAAGACAAAGTTCTCGGCGTACTTCTCCCCGTCCACAATCTGCAGACGATACAGCCGCCCTATGAGCAAGGCAAATAAAAAGCACAGCCCCGCGCCAAGAATCATGGTCCTCGTGATCTTAATCTGCTTTATCTTTTCCAG
>DXEQ01000211.1 GCA_019114885.1 Candidatus Anaerobutyricum stercoripullorum | reverse complement strand
TTCAGCCGATAGAACCGACGGACGTACTTTGGCACGGCACGGCGGAAAAATATGCCGCCTCTATTGAGAAAACAGAGTTAAGGCCGGGGAACCGCATGTATGTACATCTTTCTCCGGACATAGAGACAGCGGTAGCTGTGGGGCAGCGACATGGCAGACCACTTGTATATAAAGTGAAAAGCGGTCAGATGTACCGGGATGGCTTTTGCTTTTATCGTTCTGTCAACGGAGTCTGGCTTACGCTTGGCGTGCCGGAAGTTTATCTGGAAAGAATCTGACAGAGAGGCGGTATCGTATTGTAACCTTGCAAAAAGCTGCGTTACAGTTCCCTTAAAGGAAGGAGTATATATCTATGGCACTTTACGCACTAGGCGACCTCCACCTCAGCTTCCAGTCCGACAAGTCCATGGACATTTTCGGAAGTGTGTGGAAGCGCCACGAACGCAAGATTGAGAAATATGTGAACCGGATCGTAAAATCGGACGACACCCTGGTACTCACCGGTGATCACTCCTGGGGAAGGAAGCTGCCTGAGTGCAGGGAGGATCTCGCTTTCATCGAGCGCCTGCCGGGGCGCAAGATCCTGCTCCGTGGAAACCACGACATGTTCTGGGATGCGAAGAAGACGGAGCGGCTGAATGAGGAATATAAGAACAGGCTGTTCTTCCTGCAGAATAACTTCGCAGTATATGAGGATTATGCACTGGTTGGGACGAAAGGATTTACCTTTGAAGGTCCATTCTATCTCGACCGTTGGGGAAATATTACCGGCTGGGATGAAAAGAAAGAAGAGCAGGCCGAGAAGCTGGTCGCAAGGGAAATGGACCGTCTTCGGGGATCCTTCCGCCAGGCGACGGACGCGGGATACAGGAAATTTATCATGTTCCTCCACTATCCGCCGACAAATATACTGGAAGAGACTTCGCCGTTTACGGAGATCGCGGAAGAGTACGGCGTTTCCGCGGTTGTCTATTCACACTGTCATGGGGAGAGCCGCTTCGGGGACAGTATCCGCGGAGAATTTCACGGGATTAACTATATGCTGGTATCCGGGGACTTTCTTAATTTCCGGCCGGCTCTTGTTCTTCCGTAAATCGGGAGATTTATTGCATCGAACATGTAAATTCTTGTCGATTCCTGTAAATTTTATATTGTGTATTTTTATGCATTCGGTTACAATAGTGGATGCATATTTAAAGGGAGGAGACAAGTGCAATGTTTGGAAAAAACAAAAAGGGGCGTGTCCCTTCAGCAAAAAAGGACTTTACCAAGCTGAAGACGCCCCATACTTATGCGATTATCTTTTTCGTAGTAATCGCCTGCTGGCTTCTGACATTTCTGATTCCGGCAGGAAAATTTAGCACTCATGAGATTGAGTACACGGATGCTAACGGAGAGACTGCCACAAGGACGGTCCTTATGGCGGATACTTTTCGGTACAGCTATAACTTAAACACAGATTTTGTAGCGGATGCTCTGGCTGATATCAGCGAAGATCAGGAACTGATGGATGAACTGGAAGTGGATCCGGAAGCTCTTGCGGCACTGATGGAGACTGACTCCTCCGCGTGGACACAGGAAGATCTGGATGCAGTGGGTATCAGTGATGACGAGATGTACAGTCTGTACGGAGAAGATTTTTACGATACCAGCGAGAGACTTCACAAGACAGCAGGTATCTGGGGTACAGAGGATTTCGGTGGATTCGGATTTCTGAACTATGTGTTCGAGGGACTTGTTACCGGTGACCGTTCTGGTTCTGCAGTTGGCTTGTGCGCTCTGATTCTTGTGATCGGCGGCTCATTCGGTATCATTATGAAAACAGGTGCCATTGACGCGGGAATCTATGCGTTTATCAGAAAGACAAAGGGACTGGAGCGTCTGGCTCTGCCACTGCTCTTCATTCTGTTTTCTTTGGGCGGGGCAACCTTCGGTATGGCAGAAGAGTGTATTCCCTTTGCCATGATCATGGTTCCGTTCGTGATTGCTCTGGGATATGATTCCATCGTAGCGGTGACCGTGACCTATGTGGCTTCACAGGTGGGAAATGCTGTGTCCTGGATGAGCCCCTTCTCCGTTGCGGTGGCACAGGGAATCGCAGGAGTCCCGGTCCTTTCCGGTGCGACGTTCCGTCTGATCATGTGGGTGGTCGTGACACTTGCGGCAGCCGGATTCATGATGGTTTACGCAGAGGGCGTGCGCAAGACGCCGGAGAAATCCGTAGTATACGCTGGAGACGCTTATTTCCGCAGCCGTATGGATACTGTAACAGAGGAAGAGCGGGAGTTTAATCTGGGCCATAAGCTGATTCTTCTGGAAATGCTGGCAGTCCTGATCTGGATAGTCTGGGGCGTTACCCAGCGAGGATTCTATATTCCGGAGATCGCATCCCAGTTCTTTGTCATGGGATTCGTGGCAGGTGTTATCGCTATTATCTTCAAACTGAACGGAATGACCATCAATGGAATGGCTTCTGCGTTCCAGGGTGGAATTTCGGATCTGGCAGGCACAGCAGTAGTCGTTGGTATGGCAAAGGGTATCCTTCTTGTACTGGGCGGTTCCGACGCGGATGTTCCGTCCGTACTGAATACCATCCTGTACGGCATCGGAAATGTACTTGACGGTGTGCCGGCGTTCCTGGGGGCCTGGTTTATGTACATCTTCCAAAGTCTGTTTAATCTGGTAGTAACATCTAATTCCGGACAGGCCGCACTGACGATGCCGATCATGGCGCCGCTCTCAGATCTGGTAGGCGTATCCAGACAGATCGCCGTCCTGGCTTATCAGCTGGGTGCAGGATTTGTGGACGCGTTCACTCCGGTATCAGCCAGCCTGATCGGTGTGCTCGGCGTGGCAAGGATCGAATGGGGCAAATGGGCGAAGTTCCAGATCAAGATGCAGGCATTCTTCTTTGTCCTCGGCAC
>DXEQ01000210.1 GCA_019114885.1 Candidatus Anaerobutyricum stercoripullorum | reverse complement strand
TTTTTTCTTCTTTGCTTCTTTTTTCTTTTCCTTTGCGATCTGTTCGTCCAGATTCTTCTGGGCGGTTGCAAGCATCAGCTTGATACGGTTGACCTGATTTACTTCGCTGGCGCCCGGGTCATAGTCGATGGCAACGATATTGGACTGCGGGTATTTCCTACGTAGTTCCTTGATAACGCCCTTGCCCACCACGTGGTTCGGCAGGCAGGCAAACGGCTGGGTGCAGACGATATTCGGCGCGCCGCCCTCGATCAGCTCAACCATCTCGCCGGTAAGGAACCAGCCTTCGCCGGTCTGATTGCCCAGGGAGACGATCGGGGAAGCGTATCTTGCAAGATCCTTGATGTGCGGCGGCGGATCAAAGCGATTGCTCTTCTCCAGCTCTTTGCGCAGGAATCCGCGGTACAGCTCGATGGCCTGAATGCCGGCGTTGCATAACTTGGCGGTCCAGGAAGACTTGCCCAGGTATTCCGACTTGAAGTTGGCGTTATACAGGCTGTAGAACATGAAGTCCAGAAGGTCCGGCATCACAGCCTCCGCACCCTCCGCTTCCAGAAGTTCCACCAGATGATTGTTGGCGTCCGGAAGGAACTTTACAAGAATCTCGCCGACAATGCCGACACGAGGACGCCGCTCATCAGTAATCGGAAGGGTGTCAAAATCCCGGATGATCTGCTTTACATTTCTCCGGAACTCACTGTAGCGTGCCTTCTCCAGCGACTTGATACAGCGCTTTTTCCATACTTCGTGCAGATGGTTGGCGGACCCCTTCACCTTCTCGTACGGGCGGACACGGTAGAGCACCCGCATGAACAGGTCGCCGTAGACCACGGCCTGCAGCATACGGATCAGAAGAGGAGGGGTGATCTTGAAGCCCTCGTTCTTCTCAATGCCCTGCACGCTGATACTGATGACCGGGATATGCCCGTATCCGTTCTTGGCAAGGGCTCTCCGGATGAATCCGATGTAGTTCGTGGCCCGGCAGCCGCCGCCGGTCTGGGAGATGATGACGGCAGTCTTGTTCAGGTCGTATTTGCCGGAAGTGAGGGCTGTCATGATCTGTCCCACCACGATCAGGGACGGGTAGCAGGCGTCGTTGTTAACGTACTTAAGACCGGCATCCACCGCTTTTCTTCCCATCTGCGGGAGCACATCCACGTTGTAGCCGCAGGTCCGGAAGACCGGAGCCAGCAGATCAAAATGAATCGGGGACATCTGCGGCACGAGGATGGTGTAGTCCTTGCGCATTTCTTTGGTAAATTCCACCTTCTCAATGTTGGCCGGAACGATCTTCGGTTCAATGTGCCGTTTGTTCCGGATGCGGACTGCCGCGATCAGAGAGCGGATCCGGATTCTTGCCGCTCCCAGGTTGTTGACCTCGTCAATCTTTAATACGGTGTATATTCTTCCCGAATTGGAGAGAATGTCATTGACCGCGTCGGTGGTGACCGCGTCCAGACCACAGCCGAAGGAGTTCAGCTGAATGACCTCCAGCTGTTTGTTCTTCTTGGCGTAGTTGGCGGCTCCGTACAGGCGGGAATGATACATCCACTGGTCGGAGACGATGAGCGGCCGTTCCACCTGTCCCAGATGACAGATGGAATCCTCGCTCAGGACGGCGATACCGTATGAGTTGATCAGTTCCGGAATACCGTGATTGATCTCCGGGTCGATATGGTACGGACGGCCGCACAGCACGATGCCCATCTTGCCGGTCTCCGCCAGATAGGCAAGGGTCTCCTCGCCCTTTGCCTGGATATCCAGACGGACCTGATGGGATTCGGCGTAGGCAGCGTCCACCGCCGTGCCGATCTCTTCCTTTGTCACATCATAATGCTGGCTCAGTTCCTCGAAAAGACGGGTCTTTAAGGCGTCGGCGTTGTCAAGAGCCAGGAACGGGTTCATGAACAGGACGTCCGGGTCCTGCAGTTCCTCCATGTTGTTTTTGATGTTCTCCGCGTAGGAAGTGACGATCGGACAGTTATAGTGGTTGTTGGCGTCCGGCGTCTCATTCTGCTCATACGGAATACATGGGTAGAAGATGGTCCTGATTCCCTTTTGCAGCAGCCACATCACATGGCCGTGGGCGATTTTGGCCGGATAACATTCGGATTCACTCGGGATGGATTCGATACCCAGCTCGTAGATCTTCCGGGAGGATTTCGGGGAGATGATCACCCGGAATCCCAGATTGGTGAAGAAAGTATGCCAGAACGGATAGTTCTCGTAAATGTTCAGTACCCGCGGGATGCCGATGACGCCGCGAGGCGCGTCTTCTTCCTTCAGGGAACGGTATCCGAAAATCCTCTTATATTTATAATCATAAAGGTTCGGCACATGTTCATGGTTGCGTTCCAGTCCGAGGCCGCGCTCACAACGGTTGCCGGAGATGAACTTCCGTCCGTTGCCGAACTCATTGATCGTCAGCAGACAATGGTTATTACAGTGCTGGCAGCGGCTCATGGTGGTCTCGTAATTGAGGCCGAGGATCTCATCTATGGAGAGCATGGTGGTCGGTCCTGTCTCATCTGCCCGTTCTCTGGCGATGAGGGCCGCGCCGAAGGCGCCCATGATGCCGGCAATATCCGGGCGGACGGCATGACAGCCGGAGATCCGCTCAAACGTCCTGAGCACCGCGTCATTATAAAATGTACCGCCCTGCACGACGATCTTCTCACCCAACTGCTTCGGGTCTGTCAGCTTAATGACCTTGAGGATGGCGTTCTTGATGACGGAATAAGCCAGACCGGCGGAGATATCACCCACACTGGCGCCTTCCTTCTGCGCCTGTTTTACCTTGGAATTCATAAATACCGTGCAGCGGGAACCCAGGTCGATCGGTGACGGGGCAAACAGCGCCACCTTTGCGAAGTCTTCCACGGAATAGTCCAGGGACTTGGCAAAAGTCTCGATGAAAGAACCGCAGCCCGAAGAGCAGGCCTCGTTGAGCATCACGTTGTCCACCGCCTGGTTCTTGATCTTAATGCACTTCATATCCTGTCCGCCGATATCCAGGATACAGTCCACATCCGGCTCAAAGAAAGCGGCGGCATAATAATGGGCCATGGTCTCCACCTCGCCGTGATCCAGCTGGAAGGCGGCTTTGATGAGAGCCTCGCCGTAACCGGTGGAACAGGAACCGGAGATGACCGCTCCCTTTGGCAGGAGCTTTTTGAGCTCAGCCATAGCTCGGATGGAAGTCTTTAAAGGACTGCCGTTGTTGTTATCATAGAAGCGCCAGAGCAGGGAACCGTCCTCGCCCACCAGCGCAAGCTTCGTGGTGGTGGAGCCGGCGTCGATACCCAGATAGCATCTGCCCTTATAGGAAGCCAGATCAGACTTCTTCACATTGAACCGATTGTGGTCCTTGATAAAAGCGTCGTACTCTGCCTGATCCTTAAAGAGAGGTTCCAGACGCTCCACTTCGATGGCAAGATGCATCTCTGATTCAAAATAGCTTAAGAGCTCGTCAAAATCCATGGCACAATACTGCTTGGCGTTCAATGCCGCGCCCACAGCCGCAAACAGATGGGAGTGCGGCGGATCGATGATATGTTCCTTATCCAGATGCAGGGTGCGGATAAATGCGTTCTTAAGCTCCGGCATGAAATGCAGCGGGCCGCCTAAGAACGCCACGTGTCCCTTGATCGGCTTGCCGCAGGCAAGACCGCTGATGGTCTGATTGACCACAGCCTGAAAGATAGAGGCGGCAAGATTCTCCTTGGTTGCTCCCTCGTTGATCAGAGGCTGGATGTCCGTTTTGGCGAAGACGCCGCAGCGGGCAGCAATCGGGTAGATCGTGTCGTAGTCTCTGGCATACTCGTTCAGACCGGAGGCATCTGTCTGTAAAAGACTTGCCATCTGATCGATGAAAGAACCGGTTCCTCCGGCGCAGACGCCGTTCATCCGCTGCTCAATCCCGTTGCCGGTAAAGTAGATGATCTTGGCGTCCTCGCCGCCCAGCTCGATGGCTACGTCTGTTTTTGGCTCGTAATCCTGCAGGGCACTGGAGACACAGACCACTTCCTGGCAGAATGGAATATGTAAATACTCCGAGATCGCCATACCGCCGGAGCCGGTGACGGTCGGATGGACGGTGGCACCGCCCACTTTCGCCCGGGCTCTGGTGAGAAGCTCCTGCAGCGTCTCCTTTATATTTGCGAAATGTCTCTGGTAATCGGAAAAGAGTACCTTATGGGCACTGTCGATGACAGCGACCTTTACGGTGGTAGAGCCAATATCAATTCCTAATGAATAATCCATTAATC
>DXEQ01000026.1 GCA_019114885.1 Candidatus Anaerobutyricum stercoripullorum | reverse complement strand
TAAAAATCAGCTTTTTGCTTAATTTTTTTCATTCTTTTATAAAAAACCACAAAATGTACTGGCAGATTCCACATATTATTTTCCTTTGGAAAATGCAAAAAATTGCCATTTGTTTTTCACAAACTAACGTTCGATTTTTCTTGTATTTTTTCAGCAAATGTGTTAGCATGAACTCGAACATATTTTCGGAACACATTTTCGGATATAAGGGTGGCGACGCCTTATCACGGATGACAGGAGGTGAGATTTCATGGAGATCTCTGATCATGGAAAGACATTGCAGGACAAGCTTCATATCCTGGCCGACGCGGCAAAGTATGACGTGTCCTGCACATCAAGCGGCTCCGACCGCAGGGGGAAGAAGGGCTTTCTGGGCAACACTTCCGCTGCCGGCATCTGCCACAGCTTTGCCGCAGACGGCCACTGTATCTCTCTTTTGAAGATTCTTCTCAGTAACGAGTGTATCTATAACTGCCGCTACTGCGTCAATCGGGCGGATAACGACCGTCCCCGGGCCACCTTCACCCCGGAGGAGGTCTGCACGCTGGTGGTGGAGTTCTACCGGCGCAACTATATCGAAGGACTCTTCTTAAGCTCCGGCGTTGTGAAGAGCCCGGCCCATACCATGGAGCTTCTGTACCGGACCCTCCTGCTCCTCAGGACGAAGTACCGGTTCAACGGCTATATCCATGTGAAGGCCATCCCCGGCGCGCCGGAGGAGCTGGTCTTTCAGACCGGCTGTCTGGCAGACCGGATGAGCGTCAATATTGAGCTTCCCACACAGGAAGGACTGCGGCTGCTGGCTCCCAACAAGAATCCCGGCAGTCTGGTCCGGCCCATGCAGCTGATCCGGGAGGGCATCGTCTCCCACCGCCTGTCCATCGGAAAGGATGCGAACATGGAGAGAGCCGCCGGGAACCGGTATCTTCGCCATTCCATTTTTCAGGAGAATCCTTACCTTACGGCGTCCGCCCCCGCTTCTCTTCCCCTGACAGGGGGCAGCGCTTTTTCCGCTCCGGCTTCCTCCCGGATTCAGGTTCCCTCCTTCGTGGAGGGCGGGGATGCCTCCTTCGTTCCTGCGGGACAGAGTACGCAGATGATCGTCGGAGCGACCGGGGAGACGGACCTGGAGCTTCTGACCGTGACGCAGCGTCTCTACCAGCAGTACGACCTGAAGCGGGT
This sequence comes from Candidatus Anaerobutyricum stercoripullorum, assembly GCA_019114885.1. GTDB lineage: Bacteria > Bacillota > Clostridia > Lachnospirales > Lachnospiraceae > Anaerobutyricum > Anaerobutyricum stercoripullorum. The sequence continues at coordinate 14,934 of DXEQ01000026.1, read as the reverse complement.
GTTTTTCTCCGCCTATGTGCCTCTCAATGAAGACGCGGCGCTGCCGGACCCCGGCACTGCCCCTCCCCTGCTGCGGGAGCACCGGCTGTATCAGGCCGACTGGCTTCTCCGCTATTACGGTTTCCATGCCGGAGAGCTTCTGAGCCAGGACCGCCCCAATTTCAATGTGCTCATCGACCCGAAGTGTGACTGGGCTCTGCGCCATCTGGAACGTTTTCCTGTGGAGATCCGGACTGCCAGCTATGAAGATCTGCTTCGGGTTCCCGGCATCGGGGTGAAGTCTGCCCGCCGCATCGTGAAGGCGAGACGGCACGGCAGCCTGACCTTTGAACATCTGAAGAAGATGCGGGTTGTTCTGAAGCGGGCCCAGTATTTTATCACCTGCGGAGGAAAAATGCTCCATCGGATTCCCATCGAGGAGGACTATATCACCCGCCGCTTAACCTGCGGCAGCCAGGCGGAGAACTGGGAGATCAGTCACCCGCAGACTTACCGGCAGTTGTCGCTCTTTGATGACTTTCATCTGGATGGAGAGGTTTCCGTGGAGGATGCCGCCAAGTCACTGTCCGGACAGCTGTGACACTTTTCGTCCTCTCCGCCTCCAACTGTCCTTTCAGCCAAATCGACCTCACAGGAAGGAGCATGCCATGATCACCGTATTTACCTGCCGCGACCAGTTTGACGATATGATGTCCTGTATTTATGAAGCCTGGGCATCCCGCCTCGGCCATTCCAATGTCCGGCTCCTGACAGAGCCCTTCGGGACGCCGGAGCTTTTCTGCACTTACCGCCATGTGGATCTGCAGCCTGAACGGGCCAGAAGCGTGGTCCGCACCATCCGCCAGAAGATTTCCGTCCATGCGGGCCGGATGGTTTACCGGGCTGCCATGTCCTGCGCCGATGACAAGCTGGACGCCATCTATCGCTTTCTCATCCTCGGTTTTTATCAGGGCGCGTCCGTCATGGACTGTCTGCAGCATCCCGCCGTCCACCGCCTTTTTGAGCTGGACAGACAGACTGCCAATGAAGCCCATTATTTTCGTGAGTTCATCCGGTTTTCCAGCCTGGAGAACCGGGTACTTGTCAGCCATATCGAGCCAAAGAGCAATGTACTCACCCTGGTCGCCCCTTCCTTTGCCGACCGCCTGCCCTCGGAGAACTGGATGATCATCGACGATATACGCCGCCTCGCCATCGTGCACCCGGCTGACCGGGATTACTATCTCACGCCCCTCACTCCGGAAGAACTGCGCCGTCTTTCCCGGGAACCGGACGATCAGTTCGTCGGATTGTGGAAAGAGTTTTTTGTCAGCACCGCCATTCTCCAGAAGAAGAATTATCGCTGTCAGCGTACCATGCTGCCCCTCTGGTACCGCAAAAACATGACGGAATTTCGTGAAACAGGCATTGACCTTTCCCTGTGATCGGATGTATCATTTATGATAACGCTAAACAGCGATCACAAGAATATCACAGGAAAGGAAGCGATATATCATGCATCCATTACGAAAAATGTACTGCCGGACCTTTCAGGCCGCGCTTAAGTTCGCCATCCCGTTTCTTCCGTACCGCCATCCGAAGATCATCGGCAGCGTCACGGGAATCCCTGAGGTGCTCCGGAAGAAAAAATGTAACTCCGTTCTCATTGTCACCGACAAGGGTATCGTGAATCTCGGCCTTTTGAAGCGTCTGAAAAAGGCCCTGAAGGAGAATCACATCTCCTTCGTCGTCTACGACAGGACCGTGGCCAACCCGACCACCACCAACGTATACGAGGCTGTGAACCTGTACCACGCCGGACAATGCAGCGCCATCATCGGCTTCGGCGGCGGCTCCAGTCTGGACTGCGCCAAGGCCGTCGGCGTGAAGATTGCCCGTCCGGACAAGTCCCTTGCCAGCATGAAGGGCATCCTCCGGGTACGGCGCAGACTCCCTCTTCTGATTGCCATTCCGACCACGGCAGGCACCGGCAGCGAGACGACCATCGCCGCTGTCATCACCGACGCACAGACAAGACATAAGTACGCCATCAACGACTTTCCGCTGATTCCGCGCTACGCCGTGCTGGACCCGCAGGTCACCAGAAGCCTGCCGCCGTTCATCACCGCCTGCACGGGCATGGACGCGCTGACCCACGCCGTGGAAGCCTATATCGGTAATTCCACCACGCCGGGCACCCGGAAGAACGCCCGCATGGCTGTCTCCCTGATCTTTAAGAATCTGGACACCGCCGTCCGGGACGGAGACAATCTGGAAGCCAGAAGAAATATGCTGCACGCCTCCTACTATGCCGGCTGCGCTTTTACCAAGTCGTATGTGGGTTATGTTCACGCGGTGGCTCATTCTCTCGGCGGCGCCTACAACGTGCCGCACGGTTATGCCAACGCCGTTCTTCTGCCTTACGTGCTGGATTCCTACGGCGAGTGCATCCACAAGAAGCTGCACGAGCTGGCCATTGCCGCCGGTATCGCCAAAAAGGACATCCCGCATTACAAGGGCGCGCGTATATTTATCTACGCCATTCAGGACATGAAGAAGCGGTACGGTATCGGTAATTTCATCCGTGAGATCCGCGAGGAAGATATTCCGAAGCTGAGTCATTACGCGGATAAAGAGGCCAACCCCCTGTATCCGGTTCCTGTTCTCATGAACGCCCATGAGCTGGAGAAGTTCTACTACATGCTCATGCCGAAGAAGGCGTCCCACAGAGCCAGACCGGATTACAGGGCCTATGCGAGAAAAAAGGTGACGGCGCCGGAGGCAAAGACAGAGACCGCCGACAAGCAGGCGGACGTCCCTGTCACTTCCGGACAGTCTCTCAGCGGAAAGGTGGAGAAGAGTCATGAATAAAGAACAGATCAGAGCCATCCTGCGCAATCAGCGTGATTTTTTCCAGAAAGGACACACTTTGGATATCTCCTTCCGGATACACGCTCTGCAGCGCCTTCGGGCATCCATAAAGCGAAATGAAGCGGCCATCCACAAAGCCCTGAAGAAGGATCTGGGCAAGAGCGCCTTTGAGAGCTATATGTGCGAGACCGGTATGGTATACAGTGAGATTTCTTATATGCTGCGGCATATCCGCTCTCTCTCGGGAGAAAAAAGGGTCCGCACCCCTCTGGCACAATTCTCTTCCATAAGTTACAGGAAGCCGTCTCCTTACGGGACCGTGCTGATCATGAGCCCGTGGAATTATCCTTTTATGCTCACCATCGAACCTCTGGTGGATGCTCTCGCGGCGGGCAACACGGCGGTCATCAAGCCGAGCGCCTACTCCCCGCATACAAGCGAGATTATCCGGAAGGTGATCACCGAGTGTTTCCCGGCCAGTTATGTGGCGGTCGTCACCGGCGGCCGCGCGGAGAATACCTGCCTGCTGCAGCAGCATTTTGACTATATTTTCTTCACCGGCAGTCAGGCCGTAGGCCGGGAAGTTATGCGGCAGGCAGCCGAACATCTGACCCCGGTCACACTGGAACTGGGCGGCAAGAGTCCCTGCATTGTAGATAAGTCCGCCAACCTGCGGCTGGCCGCCCGGCGGATCGTCTTCGGCAAGTTTTTGAATTGCGGTCAGACCTGCGTGGCTCCGGATTACATTTACTGTGAGCGAAGCATCCGCAACCGTCTCGTGGAAGAGATTCACCGTGAGATCCGGCGGCAGTTCGGCAGCCACCCGCTGCACAATCCGAACTATGGCAAGATCATCAATGAGAAGCATTTTCAAAGACTGTGCGGTCTGATGGACAAAAAGAAGACCGTCTGCGGAGGAGAATGTGATCCTCACAGCCTTCGCATCGCGCCGACTGTGCTCACTGATGTGACTTTCCGCGATCCGGTCATGCAGGAAGAGATCTTCGGACCGATTCTCCCTGTGCTGACCTTCCACTCTCTGGATGAAGCCATCCACCAGGTCAACAGTCTGCCGCACCCGCTGGCGCTTTATTTCTTCACCAGAGACAGGCACGCTGCCAGAAAGGTCATGTCCCGCTGCGGATTCGGCGGCGGCTGCATCAATGATACCATCATCCATCTGGCCACCAGCGAGATGGGATTCGGCGGCTTTGGCGAGAGCGGCATGGGCTCCTACCACGGCCGGGACGGATTCCGCACCTTCTCACACTACAAGAGCATTGTGGACAAAAAATTATGGCTGGATCTTCCGATGCGATACCAGCCATACCGATTTATTCATGAAAAATTAGTCCGTTGCTTCCTGCGATAGTTTCCATTTTACCTTTTATATATTTCATAATTATGGGGCGCCTGCGTTCGCACAGGCGCCCCGCGATTATCTTTCCTCACTTTTCATTTCCTGTCCGTCAAGGGCCGCATAGACCAGATCATCCCCCTCATACGACAGTTTGAGTGAGAAAAACGGCGCGTCCTTTGCCAGAAGTTTTAAGAATATCTTATCCCCCTCCCAGAGGTTCAATGTAAACAAATCCTTTTTTGGCACCCATCGAAGCTTACCCTCATCACAGGCTGTCATCTCTCCCTCGAAGCCGTCGGCTGTATAGAGAAACATGTACTCCGTCACCCAGCGGTCTGACACAAAGGTGACGATACCCCGCAGTTTCCATGACGTCAGAGTAAGTCCCGTCTCCTCCTTCACTTCCCGGAGCAGACATTCCTCCGGACTTTCCTTATCTTCGAACTTTCCGCCCACACCAATCCATTTTCCCTTGTTGATATCCACTTCTTTGGACACACGGTGCAGCATCAGATAGCTGTCGTCTTTTTCTATGTAACATAATGTTGTCGGTATCATATTTCGTCCTTTCTATGTTCCTCTTCCTGCTCCCGCCGGCGGACCGTGCAAAGGGAAAGGTCCCGCCAGCAGATTACTGGCCGGACCACAGCTCCTCCTCAATCCAGTCCAGCGCCTCGGCGTAGTCTCTGCGCGCTTCTGCGATCCGGTCCGGATTCTGTTTGTCAAGAATATATTCAAACTGACGTGTCACCGCTTCCAGCTGCTCCCGCAGTTCGCCGGTCGTCTCCTCATAGAGTCGCTCTCCCCGCAGCAGGAGAACCTTGTTGGCCTCCTGATCTCTCGGATGAATCTTGAGGTAAGAGAGTTCCCGCATCCTGGCCTGCATCTGTTCCAGCGTCATATCATTTTCCTGATTTTTAATGAGTTTTGTCACCGTCTCACCGGTGGATTTCACCTTTGCCTCCACTTCCAGCAGCGCATTCACGTCGTAGGTATAGGTCACAGAGATCTCCTCCTCCCCGGCCTTGTTGTCCGGCACGGTCAGGCTGATCGTTCCCAGGGAAACATTGTTGGAAGCAAAGCGGCTCTCCCCCTGGAGGACGTGAATCTCCACCTGGGTCTGATGATCATACACCGTATAGAACTTCTCCGTCCGGCTGGCAGGAATCACGGTATTTCTCTCCAGGATCGGACAGAAATGATTACTCTCCAACCGGTCCCCGTCAGTCCGGATAGACACCTCTGTCCCCAGCGTAAACGGACACACATCGGTGAGAATCACCTCCCGGATGGACTTCCGTCTCTCCTTCATGGCTCCCTGAATGGCCGCTCCCAGAGCCACCGCCTCATCGGGGTTGACGCTGGTATCCGGCAGCCTGCCAAATAGCTTACCCACAAACTTCCGCACTGCCGGCATCTTTGTGGCGCCGCCCACCAGCACGATCTCATCAATCTCACTGATCCGGACGCCGGCATCGGCAAGACTTCTCCGCACCGGCTGACGAATCCGGTCAAACAGCTGCCCCGCTTTCTTTTCAAACTCCCGCTTTGTGATAAGACTTTCCAGCTTCCGGCCATCCCGCACCGCCTGCATGCGGAAAAAAGAATCCGCGCTGCCGCTGCATTTACATTTTTCCGCCTGATTGCGATAATACAGCCGTTCTTTCTCCGACAGACTGTTCTTATCCATATGGTGTTCCGCCAGAAACATATCCAGAAGCAACTCCGTAAAATCCTCGCCGCCCAGATAATTATCTCCGGCCACGGCGCGGACCTCCATGATATCGTCACAGAGTTCCAGAATGGACACGTCAAAGGTACCGCCGCCCAGATCAAACACGAGAAAACGGGTACTGTCTTTTTTCTGATAGAGCCCGTAGGCGATGGCGGCCGCCGTCGGTTCGCTGATGATTCGCTCCACCTTAAATCCGGCAAGTTCCCCCGCCCGCTTGGTGGCCTTTCTCTTCTGATCGTTAAAATACGCCGGCACACTGATGACCGCCTCCGTGACCTCCTCTCCCAGATAGTATTCCGCGTCCTCTTTCAGCGAACGAAGCACAAAGGAGGACAGTTCCTCCGCCGAGAAGATCCTTCCTCCCAGAGAGAACTCTTTCCGGCTTCCCATACTTCGCTTAAACAGACTCGCTCCCTCGTCAGGATGAACCGCCATCCGTTCCAGAGCGCTCCTGCCCACATACACCTGATCCTGTCCGTCAATGCTCACGGCAGAGGGCGTCAGTCTCTCTCCCAGCCGGTTCGGTATGATCCTGGGCCCTTCCTCCGTATAATATGCGGCCAGAGAATTCGTCGTTCCCAGGTCTATTCCAATAATCATGATGATTCCTCCCGTATTTTCTCCCGAAGCTGGTCTGCCTCAAAACGATGTTCCATATCATCCGGCACCTGCTCTGCCGCCATGTTATATTTCTCAGCGGCAAGGGAAACCTCTCCCTGCGCCAGAAGCACCATGGCCTCCGCCAGAAGCATCTCATAGCAGCAGGTTCTGACACAGCCGTCGCAGCGACAGTCCTGCGTATGCATTTCCCGGAAACACTGCTTTGCCTCTTCCCATCTGCCGAGAAAGAACCATGCGCAGCCAATCCGGTATTTGCGGCGTCCCCGCTCTCCGTAGAACTCTTCGTATCTGCGGGAACAGCCGTCTTCTCCCCGGCAGGCTGTGATATATTCTTTAAAACAGCGCCGCGCCTCCTCCTCTTCTCCGAGGAACAACCGGCACCGTCCCAGAAGATACAGGCTGCCGCGGAAACATTCCATATTTTCATCCTGCCCGCACAGGCGCAGCGCCTCCAGAAGATATCCGGCGGCTTCCCTTCCTCTTCGAAAACCAAACAGGTACACCTCGCCTGCCAGCTGGTAAAGAACGGGGTCTTTCGGATATTTCTTCCGAAGCCGGCCAAGCAGAGACACCGCCCGGTCATAATCCCCTTTCATGCCGTAAGTCCGAAACATCTCCATCTCAAGAGGCGCCGGATGCTCCGTCTTGCTCATCCCCTCCTCGTAGGTGGCGACTGCCCGGGCATACTGTTCATTTTCCCGGTAAAGATCACCAAGCAGCAGGTAGATATCCGCGTCATCCGGAAACAGCTTCCGGTTCTTCTCATAACAGGCAAGGGCTTTTTTATAATTTCCCATCATCCGGTAACATTTCGCAAGATTATTATACGGCAAAGGAGTGATTTCATTCTTCATGAGTTCCGCTGCTTTGCAAAAAAGGGGCTCCGCCTTCTCCGGCCGGTCCATGGACAGATAACAGCTTCCCGCATTATTATAAGCAAAAACACTCTCCGGATTCTCGTCGATGATCTGTTCAAACAGCGCAAGTGCCTTCTCGTAGGCGTCCATATCCAGATACAAAAGGCCCATCTCCATCCGATAATATTCCTCCGGATACATCTTCACCTGTTCCTGCATATAAGGGAGGGCCAGATGATAATAGGCATTATCCTCTTTCCTTCTCGCCAGCCGCTCATACAGTTCCACAATGACCATGCGAACTCCCTGATGTCCGGCGTCCAGCTCCAGCACCTTCTTCATATAAGACAGGGCCTCCTCGTACTCGCCCTTTAACTTATAGCACCAGCCGATACGGTACAGAATCCCCACATCGTCCGGCACATAGGTAAGCGCCTTCAAAAACCAGGAGATGGCCTGATCATACTCCTCCATCTGCATCAGGATCGCCGCGTAGCCAAACAGCCGGGACACATCGTCCCCGCCTGCGGCGAGAGAATCCTCCATCGCCTTTCTGGCCTCCGAAAGACGTCCCAGATCCGTGAGAATCAGACCCCGGCGGTAATCAATCTCCGTCCATTCCTCCTCATCCAGATCTGAAGTATACTTCCAGCCTTTTCCTTTCAGATCATCCAGCATGCGCAGAGATTCTTTCAGATCATCCCGGCTTTTTGCCGTGATCGCCCGGTATCTTGCCGTGAGGAGAACAAGGGCGTCGCTCTCGATCTTCTTATCCTCCGTATCCTTAAGGACCTCCCCTGCCTTATCATACTCCCCGAACAGAAAATACATTTTTATCAACGTCGCGTACGGACGTCCGTAATACGGATACATGTGCACCGCCCGCTGATAATCATCCATCGTCTGCTGATACATCCCGAGAGCCAGGGCAGCCTCCTGCCGCAGCAGGACCGCAGGATAGTATCCCGGATTGCGCAGCAGCATCTGATCGCAGGCATCCATCACCCGTCCGAAATCCTTTCGGCGCCGGTATATGTCCGCCATCGTATGATAATAACTGACGATCTGACTCTCCTCCGTCTCCACGGCGATGGCTCTGTCAAAATACTCCATGGCTTCCGCAAAAGCCGCGTCATATGCTTCCTGATCAGCAAATGTACCGGCTTGCCCGGTCGCTTCCGCCAGAACTTCTGCGTTTTTCCCGGCCGCTTTGCGGCCGCCGCTTTTCTCTTCCGCCAGCAGGATGGCCGCCTTGGCGGAACCGACCATGTAACAGGCATATCCTAGTCGCGCCAGCCGCCGTTTTGTCTTCTTCGTCCCGTCCGGTCGAATCCTCAAAAGCTCCGACAGCCACGGTTCGAGATGAATAAGCGCTTCCTCATTCCTGTCCAGCGTCATATAGACTCTGCCCTTCAGATTATGATAATCCAGCAGATGATCCTCGTCCGGTTCCAATGCGTCAAGCACTGCCAGCGCCTCATCAAAACGCATATTCTGGTAATAACACCAGCCAAGATCCATCTCCTCGTCCTGTGTCAGCGTCCTTATTTCCCGCAGAGTGCACAATTCTTCAATCATAAAAACATTGGCGTCCGTCAGGTCCTTCATGAGCCGTTCATCCTGCGGACTGTGCTCCAGCAGGTCAAGAATCTCCTCCCTCGCCTGCCGGTATTCTCCGGCGTGGAGCATCTGCTCCGCCCTGCCGGTCCCGGCCAGAAGAGAGTCCGGATGGGAGCGAAGAAGCCGGTCATAGAGATCTCCCACTTCTTCCCAGCGGTCTTCCATCTGTAAAAACTGACCGTAACAGCAGGCAATGCGTTCTTCCATCGGATATTGATTCCCGAGACGGATAAAAATCTCCCCGGCCTCCTCCTTCTGTTCTTCATACAGAAGAATTCTGGCCTCCTCAATCTCCGCGTAAGGATGGTATATCCCTGTCTCCTTCAACTGTCTGAGTCTGTCCCGCGCCTGTTCCATCAGCCCCAGATCTGTGAACTGACGCAGCTGGCAGTACAGGTCGATATAGGCGTCATATTCCGCGCTTTCACCGACTCCTTCCTGAAAGAGCGCATAATTAATGAGACCTTCTCCCCGCACCGCCTGACACAGATAGTCCACGAAATCTTCCGGCAGCCACTCCCGCAATGTCCGGCGGCCGCCACATATGTCAAAAGTCCGGTCCACACACTGCCACACAGCATCCGGCAGGTGAAAATGTTCCATCAAAAAGGTGAGAAACGCCCTGCGCACCTCTTCTTCCGTCTCCAGACTGACACAGACCGGATCCGCAAAAAGCGTCTCCCATTCCGAAGGACATATCCGTCGGAAGAAATCATCATACAGCGCCTCGCACTGCTCCACAAACTGTTCTGATGCGCGCTTCCTGTGCGGTCGTTCCTGTTTTCGGGCATAGCGGCAGGCTTCCTCATAGGCGCTTCGGAGTCTCTGGAAACCCTTTGCGTCATCCTCCGGATTCACAGTGTGCAAAAGCCTGCGGTATGCCTTCTTTATGATATTCTCATCTTTCGTGGGGTCGATGCCCAGCACATCAAAACAGTTCTCCGTCATAATTGTCCAAATACCTCGCCAATACTGTCATTGATGATCAGATCCGCCTGACTGTCTCTCGGAGTGGAGGAACGGTTGATGAGCACCAGATGACTTCCCCGGAAATAATCGATCATGCCCGCGGCAGGATACACGGCAAGGGATGTCCCTCCGATGATCAGGACATCCGCGTGGGCGATCGCGTACACCGCGTCCGAAATAGTCTGACTGTCCAGACTCTCCTCATAGAGAACCACATCCGGCTTCACAAGACCGCCGCACTCATCGCAGCGCGGCACGCCGTCGCTGTTTTTTACATAGGCCGCGTCAAAAAACTTGCCGCATTTGGTACAATAATTTCTGTGAATGCTTCCGTGCAGTTCCAGCACCTTTTTGCTGCCCGCCATCTGATGGAGACCGTCGATATTCTGGGTGACCACCGCCCGGCACTTGCCTTCCTTCTCCCACTCGGCCAGCTTGTAATGCGCCTTATTTGGTTTGGCGTCCAGAGCCATCATCTTGTCCTTGTAGAATTCATAGAAATCCTCCGTCTTTCGCACAAAAAATGTATGGCTCACGATCGTCTCCGGCGGATATTTGTATTTCATATTGTAAAGTCCGTCGGTGCTTCGAAAATCCGGGATACCGCTTTCCGTGGAAACCCCCGCTCCACCGAAAAACACCAGATTATCCGTGTTATCCACAATCTCTTTCAGTTTTCTGATCTTGTCATCCATAACCCCTTCTCCTTTCATTTCTGTCAGATATATAATATCGCCGCATTGATAAGTCCCAGAATCAGCCCGATCAGGGCGCCCAGGTTCACCACAGCGGAAAGTTCCTTCTTCATGATAGACAGCATCAACTCTTCCACCTGCTCCACTTCCATGGCGTTGATCCGCTCTTCCACCACCGCGGACAGCTGCAGGGAACCGAGAATCTGCGGCAGCTTTTCCGACACCATCGTCTCATACTGCGCAAGTACCACAGACGGGATATCCACACCGTATTCTTCCACCCGGCATACTGTCTCTCCCACGGTCTTTGCCTGCAGCTTCTCCGACTCTTCCAGAACCATCTGCTCGATGACTCCCCGTCCGTACTCCGCCACATAGGCGTTGATCTTCTCCTCCACCTGTCTTACGATGGGCTCGAGTACCGATCCGCCGAGCATCATCCCGAACATGGAATCCTTTAATTTCTCTCTGGCGCTCTCCATCACCTTGTCGGCAATGATCTCACCTACGTTCATCTGAAGCACCTTGTCATAGACCATGTCCGTCACGGTCTCCTCCGCGCTCTCCACAAAATCATCGATCCGCTCCTCCGGCAGCAGCCGCTGTGCCGCCTGTCGCAGAGATTCTTCTGACTTTCTTTCTTTTTCCAGAAAAGCGGAGACTTCGCGCCTTAAGCGTTCTTTTTTCTCCGAAGACAGCAGGACCTCCTTAAGGACCTCCGCTGTCAGGAGCTGTTCCTCCACTGCCCGGCCGATGGCTCTGGCCAGCCGCGCCTTTCCTCTGGGAATCACTCCCGGAGTAAAGGGCAGACGCTTTCCGAATACACAGATCTCTTTTCTCGGCCGAAATAACATCTTTACCGCCACCCAGTTGGTGGCATATCCGATCACAGCGCCGATCAACGGCGTTGTGATCAACTTCCAGTAGGCTATCATACTTCCTCCTTACAGACAGACCGGCACCTGCGCATCGATATAGATACTGTCGCCCGTCACAATGCAGTCCACCGCGCGGACGATCACGCCCGCTTTCTCTGCCTGACGCAGCGCCGCGGCAAACTCCGGCTGTCTTTCATCAAAAGGTGCAAACCGCTGCACGCCTTTCATCTGAATCACAAAGAGGATAGCGCTCCGGTACCCGTCTTTCCGGCAGGCAATGAGCTCCTCCACATGCTTCTTTCCTCTTTCGGTGGGGGCGTCCGGAAACATGGCCGTTCCATCCACGTTGAGCGTCACTCCCTTGACTTCAATATACCATTTTTCGCCGCCCGCCTCCACATAAAGATCAAAGCGGGAACCGCCGTATTGTTTCTCTCTCCGGATCAGGGTGACGTCTTTTAAGAATCCGCCGTCCGCGATCCACTCCTGTGCCAGCCTGTTGGGCGCCTGCGAATCAATGTTGACCCACTGCCCGTCTTTCCTGACACAGATCAGAGAATACTTTGTCTTCCGGCTGCTTCCGGGTGCGGCCGGTTCCACCAATATCCTGACGCCGGGCAGCAACAGCTCTCCCAGACGCCCTGTATTTTTCACATGGCAGATCTCCTCTTTTCCATGGATTCGGATGTGAGCCCGGAACCGGTTGGGCCTCTTTAAGAAGACTGCCTCCTGTAGATTATTGTATCTCATTTTCCCTGTTCTTTCCAGAATCTTTCCAGTACATTTTCATAATTATCGAGGTTTACTTCATAATAGCTGTCCCATTCCTCCGGCAGAAGCATCTGATTCTCCCGCCACAAAAAACGGTCGTCCATCAGCAGGATGGTTCCCGTATCCCGGTCGGTCCGGATCACCCTTCCCGCCGCCTGCAGCACCTTGTTCATACCGGGGAATCGGTATGCATAATCATACCCCTTTTTCCCTCTCCTGTCAAAATAGGACCGGATCCGCTCCCGCTCCTCACAGATCTGCGGAATCCCCGTTCCTACGATCAACACGCCGATCAGTCTCTGCCCTGCCAGATCGATACCCTCGGAAAAAATGCTGCCCAGTACACAGAATCCCACCAGAGACCTCCGGTTATCCTCCCGGAAAGCCGACAGGAACTCTTCTCTCTCCTTCTCGCTCATGGAAGCGTTCTGAACCAGAATGTCTGCCGCCAGAGACAGCGTGCTTTCTTCCGCCAGGGCGAGCACCTGCGAGAGCATCTCGTAGGACGGAAAGAAAATCATGTAGTTGCCAGGCTTTACGGATATGGTCTTTTCCATGTATCGCACGATCCGCAGATACTGCTGCTCTCCCCGCCGGCTGTAGCGGCTTGTCACATCGGAAGTGATAGTCAGAAGCTTTTTCTTCTGCTCAAAAGGCGAAGTAATGCGGAAGGCATCCATGGCATTGCCTCCCAGAAGCTGCCGGTAATAGGGAACGGGCAGCAGCGTGGCGGAAAAAAAGATGCCCGCCCGGCACCGGTCAAGATACTCCGCAAGGCGGGTGGACGGATCCACGCAGAACAGACGCACCATCAGATGCGAGCCCGTCCCCTGTCCGTAAATATCATACCCGTCTTCCATCGTATCCAGAATCATAAAAAAATGTCTCGCCTGAAAATAAAACTCTACCGCTTCCTCTCGCTGTTCCATCTCCGGATGGTCTTTCAGGTACTCCTCCATGGAGGCCAGCAGCCAGAACAACGGGTAATACAGCTGATCGATCTGCTCCCCGATCTCCTCCGTATTTTTACTCATCTTAAACAGCACACTGTTACAGTTTTGCAGCTTCCGGACAATTCCTTTGCTCTTGCCGGTAAACAGCTTCTTCATGCGAAGGACATCCTCTTTCCTCAGAAAAGCACTGTACATCTCTCTCGCCCGGTCCAGCAGATTGTGGGCCTCGTCAATGAGAAGTATCTGCCCGCTTTTATCACCGAAAAGACTTTTCCGGTTCACATGCGGATCAAAGACATAATTATAATCACAGATCACCGTGTCCGCCCACTGGGCAGCCTCGAAGGACAGTTCATAAGGACATACCTGATAGCGTTCCCCGTACTCCAGGATTGCTTCCCGGTCCACGGTATCCTGTTCTGTCAGCAGGGCAAACAGCGCCTGGTTGATGCGGTCAAAATGTCCTCTTGCTCTGGGACAGGCGACCGGATTGCAGTCCATCTCCTCATTGTCACAGATCTTCTCTTTGGCCGTGATGGACACCGCTTTCAGAGAAAGCCCCTGTCTGCCCAGCAGCGAAAGCGTCTGCTCTGCCACCGTGCGGGTGATGGTCTTGGCCGTCAGATAAAAAATCCGCTCCGCCTTCTCTTCTCCCAGACTTTTTAACGACGGGTAGAGTGTGGAGATGGTCTTCCCCACACCTGTGGGTGCCTGCAGAAAAATACTCCTCTTCTCCTCGATGGAGCGATACACCATGGCCGCCAGTTCTTTCTGTCCGGAACGATATGCAAAAGGAAATGCCATGGCCTCGATACTCTGATTTCTCTTCCTTCTCTGCTTCACATACTGATCCGCCCACAGCCGGTACTGATCCATCAGATCTTCAAACCACTCCTCCAGCTCAGTCATGGAATATTTCTTAACAATATAGCGAATCTCCTCCGTCTCGATATTGCAGTACGTGATCTGCACCAGAATCTCTCCGAATCCGGCGGGACTTCCGTACATGTAGGCATAGCATTTGGCCTGCGCCAGATGCAAAAGCTCCGGCTCCTCGATTTTCGTGACGTCTTTATATACGCATTTTATCTCATCAATAAGAGGAAGGCGAACTTTTCTGCCCTCTTTTTCTTCCCCGGCTTCCTGTTCTTCCGCAATCGTGTACGTTTCCTGCGCCGGACTCTCCACCATGTCAATCCCGTCCGCCCGTCCTTCCAGCACCAGCTCATAATCTTCCCTGTGCCAGCTCATTTTCAGGGCAACCTCACTGCGGTATCCGGCCTTTTTGGAACGCTGAATCTTCCGGTGGAGACGGCTTCCCTCCTGCATCGCTTCCGGGTCGGAGACCAGACTGGTCCCCGTCTCAATATCGCCGCTTCGCAGCAAAAACTCTACCAGCTTCCGCACGGAAGTCTTTACCGTATTATTCTGGTAAGACAACACATCCATCCCTCCTTCTGCCGCAGTGCAATCTGTCCAAAATCCTTTTTATTTCACAAAAATTTCAATATTATTTCCTGTGAAATAAAATATGTTTCGAATGAAAATATTTTCTGCCCTTTTAGAGAAAATGTACTCCTTTACTTCGTGTCACGACTGCCCGTCACCGGGATTATGGCGGTCTG
>DXEQ01000209.1 GCA_019114885.1 Candidatus Anaerobutyricum stercoripullorum | reverse complement strand
CCCATCTTCGGCAGCGATACCAGGCGAGACTTTCCCGGCTCCGTTCCGGATAGCGCCGGAGCCCGGAGCGAAGTCGCCTCAGGGGACCGTGTCGGCACAGCCGCGGGAGCTGCCTCCGTTTTCGGCAGCGATACCGGGCGAGGCTTTTCGGGCTCCGTGCCGGACAGCGCCGAGGCGTGGAGCGAAGTCGCCTCAGGGGACCGTGTCGGCACAGCCGCGGGAGCTGCCTCCGGCATCGGCAGCGATATCGGGCGAGGCTTTCCCGGTTCCGTCCCGGAAGGGGGAGTCTCAAAAAGGAACCGATCCGCCGCCGGGCGCAGCAAAACCGGGATCATCCCGGACAGCGCCGCCGCTCGGGCGCGCGCCGCAAGATCCGGAGCAGAGGAAGATCTATGAACTGCTGGATGAGAAATTTCCAAAAAGTTTTAATGAGATTTTAGAACAGAGTGGGTATAATATTGTAAAATTGCAGTATATTTTATTGGAAATGGAACTTTCCGGCCGGATATATCAGTCTGCCCAGAATACTTACCTGAGAAAATTTTAAAAATTTTTTTCTTGCGTACCCCTGTGAAATGGTGTATTATTGATAATTGTTTTACGGGACAAGGCTTTTTATAACAAAAATATAGCGTCCGGACAGATCTTTTTTTGTCAGAGGGACGCAGGGAAGTTTGTCCCGCAGGTAAGAATCTGAAAGGGTACTATGCCATATATCTATATATATTAAGTTGGGAGTGTATTGGAAATGGCAACCAAGTTGGTGATTGTGGAGTCGCCTGCGAAGGCGAAGACCATCCAGAAGTTTTTGGGAAAGAGCTATAAGGTCATTGCTTCGAACGGGCATGTGCGTGATCTTCCCAAAAGCTCCATGGGAATTGATTTTGATAATGATTATGAACCAAAATATATTACAATCCGGGGAAAGGGCGAGATCCTGGCGCAGCTGCGCAAGGAGGTAAAGAAGGCGGATAAAGTATATCTGGCGACGGACCCCGACCGGGAAGGGGAGGCGATCTCCTGGCATCTGTACAACGCGCTGAAGCTGGAAGGGAAGAAGTGCAGCCGTATCACCTTCAACGAGATCACGAAGGATGCCGTGAAGCGTTCCATCAAGAATTCCCGGGATATCGACATGAATCTGGTGGATGCCCAGCAGGCAAGACGTGTGCTTGACCGTATCGTGGGTTATAAGATCAGCCCGATCCTTTGGTCGAAGATCAAGAGAGGTTTAAGTGCCGGACGGGTGCAGTCCGTGGCGCTGCGGATCATATCGGACCGGGAAAGAGAGATCAATGATTTTATTCCGGAAGAATACTGGAGCCTGGATGCGGATCTGCATGTGGACGGCAGCAAGAAGACGCTGGAAGCCCATTTTACGGGAGATAAAGACGGGAAGATTGCACTCCATAACAAAGAAGATGTGGACCGCGTGATCCGGGGACTGGAGGGATGCTCTTTTGAGATCCTCAGTATCAAGCGCGGAGAGCGCAGAAAGAAGCCGCCGCTGCCGTTTACCACCAGTACTTTGCAGCAGGAGGCGTCAAAGAAGCTCAACATGTCCACACAGAAGACCATGCGTCTGGCACAGGAACTGTATGAGGGCGTTTCCCTTAAGGGGCGCGGCAATGTGGGTCTGATCACCTACCTTCGTACGGATTCCACCCGGATATCGGAGGAGGCGGACGCGGCCTGCCGTGAGTATATCAGGACACAGTATGGAGAGCAGTTCGTGGGGAACGGCGTCGCGAGAAAGACAGCGTCCAACAAGATTCAGGACGCGCACGAAGCCATCCGTCCGACGGACAGCAGTCTGTCTCCGGCGCAGCTTAAAGATGAACTGTCCAGAGACCTGTACCGGCTGTATAATCTCATCTGGACCCGCTTTCTGGCGAGCCGGATGTCGGAGGCGGTCTATGAGACCATCTCCATCAAGATTGGCGCCGGGGAGTATCGGTTCAGTGTTTCCGGCGCGAGATTGAAGTTCGACGGATTCATGACCGTATATCATTATGAGGATGAGAAACCGGCCATGGACGCCGTGCTCAAAAAGATCAGCGAGGATTCCGTTCTCTCTCTTCAGGAACTGAAGCCGCAGCAGCACTTTACGCAGCCACCGGGACATTTCACGGAAGCAAGTCTCGTCAAGACGCTGGAGGAGCTGGGCATCGGACGGCCGAGTACCTACTCGCCGACAATCACCACCCTGCTGGCCCGGAGATATATCGTCAAGGAGAACAAGAACCTCTATATGACAGAGCTTGGAGAGGCGGTCAATGATCTGACAGTCAAAGGTTTTCCTTCTATTGTAAATGTGAATTTTACAGCGAATATGGAGTCCCTTCTCGACGGGGTCGAGGAAGGCAAGGTAAAGTGGAAGACCATCGTGGAGAATTTTTATCCGGATCTCGATGAGGCGGTGCAGGCAGCGGAGAAGGAGCTGGCTGAGGTGAAGATCGCTGATGAGGTCAGCGATGAGGTCTGCGAAGAATGTGGAAGACACATGGTGGTCAAATACGGACCGCACGGCAAGTTCCTGGCCTGTCCGGGATTTCCGGAGTGCAAGAACACGAAGCCATATTACGAGAAGATCGGAGTCGCCTGTCCGAAATGCGGTAAGGATATTGTCTTAAAGAAGACAAAGAAGGGCAGAAAGTATTATGGATGTATCGATAATCCGGACTGCGATTTCATGAGCTGGCAGAAGCCTTCGAAGGTCCGCTGCCCGAAATGCGGCGGTCTGATGGTGGAGAAAGGCAGGAAGCTGGTCTGCATGGATCCGGACTGCGGATGTGTGACGGACCGGGAAGACAAAGAAGAATAATGTGTATTTTATGCGGGAGCGTACGGAAAATACGCTCCCATTTTTTTCGATAGC
>DXEQ01000208.1 GCA_019114885.1 Candidatus Anaerobutyricum stercoripullorum | reverse complement strand
ATACAGATATTGTATTGCGGGCGGAAGAGGAACAGGACTCCCCGGCTCCCGGGGAAGACCAGCACCGGCTTCCGGCTGAAGATGATGGCGCTATAAAGTCCGGCACGGAGTGCACGGGCATCCACAGCCATATGATTGTGTGTGATATGGCGCTTTTGCCGCAAAAGACCGCATTTTTAAAACAGGCGGAGGCCTGCGGGGCCAAAACCGTGGGCGGTCTTGAAATGTTTGTCAATCAGGCGGTGCTGACCTACAGTTTATGGACGGAGCACATCGCACCGCGGGACATTTTCTATGACGCTGCTCTGAGGGCGCTTGACCCGGAAGACGGGCAGGAGGACGGCGGTGTGGAGCCGGCGGCGGAAACAGCGGAAGCGGCGGATCGCCGTCTCATAGAAAAGATGATGGGCTATTACGCCGGAGACCCGAAGCGGATTCAGCATTTCCTGAAAGTGTATACATTTGCTAAAATGATCGGCGAAGAGGAGGCGCTGCCGCCAGAGGAACTTTTTATACTGAGAACGGCGGCCATCATCCATGATATCGGTATCAAAGTCAGCGAGGAGAAATACGGCAGTTCGGCCGGAAAATATCAGGAAAAGGAAGGGCCTGCCGTGGCGGAGCCTCTCCTTTTGTCCTGCGGCTATGAGGAAGAAGTCATTGACCGGGTGCTGTTTCTCATTGCAAACCATCACACTTATGATAGAATAGAAGGAGCAGATTATCAGATACTGGTGGAAGCAGATTTTCTGGTAAATCTTTACGAGGACGGATGCAGCCGGGAGACAGCGGAAAATGTAAAGAGAAACATTTTCCGGACGAAAGCAGGCATCCGCTGTCTGGAACAGATGTATCTGAATATTCAAAAATAACAAAGAGACTTCGGAGAAGGATGCCGGGGTCAGCAAGGAGGAAACCATGATATTTGGAGTAATTTTGGCCGGGGGAATCGGCAGCAGAATGGGAAATGTGGAGAAGCCGAAGCAGTTTCTCACCATCGGCAGCAAGCCGATCATCATTCACACCATTGAAAAGTTTTATGCCAACAGCAGATTTGAAAAGATCATCGTACTTTGCCCGAATCAGTGGATCAATCACACAAAGAACCTGATCCGGAAAGATTTTAAAAACACGGATCGTATTGTTGTGATCGAGGGCGGAGACACAAGAAATGAAACTATTATGAATTCCATCCGCTACATTGAGAAGGAATACGGACTGGATGACGATACGATCATCGTTACCCACGACTCTGTCCGTCCGTTCCTGACACACCGTATTATCGAGGATAACATCAATTACGCCATCAAATACGGCGCTTGCGATACGGTCATTCCGGCTTCGGACACCATCGTGGAGAGCAAGGGACACGCGGTCATCAGCAACATACCGGATCGTTCCATCATGTATCAGGGACAGACGCCGCAGTCCTTTAAAGCAAAACGCTTAAAGGAGCTTTATGAATCACTGACGGAGGAGGAGAAAAAGATTCTCACCGATGCCTGCAAGATCTGCGTGATGAAGGGAGAAGACGTGTACCTGGTGGAGGGAGAGGTATTTAATATCAAGATTACCTATCCGTATGACTTGAGAGTCGCTGAGACTTTGATAAAAGGAGAATAGACATGTTAAATACAGTATATCGTCTGGTCGCTCCCAGAAGATTTGAAGTGGCATTTAACGATATTGACTTAAACGGGGAGCAGGTGGTGGTCCGTCCGACTCATCTTTCCATCTGCCATGCAGACCAGCGTTATTATCAGGGAAGCCGTCCCATGGACGTTCTTGCAAAGAAGCTTCCTATGGCATTGATACACGAAGGAATCGGCGATGTGGTCTATGACCCGCTGGGTGAGTTCAAGCCGGGCGAGCTGGTAGTCATGATACCGAACACGCCGGTGGAAAAAGACGAAATCATTGGAGAAAACTATCTGAGAAGCTCCAAGTTCCGCGCCAGCGGATTTGATGGTTTCATGCAGGACAATGTGGCTCTGGACAGAGACCGGGTGCTGCGCCTTCCGCCGGACATCGACCGGACCGTGGCGGCCTTCACGGAGATCGTCACCGTGAGCGTGCAGGCTCTTCATCGTTTTGACCGTTTCGCCCATGCCCGCAGGAACATCGTGGGTATCTGGGGTGACGGCAACCTGGGCTATATCACTTCGCTCTTTTTCCGTTACATGTATCCGGATACGAAGCTGATCATCTTCGGTACGGACAAAGAGAAGCTTAACAGCTTTTCCTTCGCCGACGAGACCTACCTGGTGTGGGACGTGCCGGAAAATGTAGAGATTGACCACGCCTTTGAATGTGTGGGCGGCGACGCCTCCCAGAAGGCTATCAATCAGATCATCGACCTGATTCATCCGGAGGGAGCCATTTCCCTGCTGGGCGTATCCGAGTATCCGATTCCGATTAACACCCGTATGGTGCTGGAGAAAGGTCTGCGCCTGTTCGGAAGCAGCCGGAGCTCCCGCGAGGACTTCGAAAAGACCGTGGAAATGTACCAGAAGCATCCGGAAATCCTCGGATACCTGAGCAACATCGTGGGTGCCCAGGTGGAAGTCAAGTCCATCGCTGACATGAATAAAGCTTTTGAATTAGATATCCATAAAATGATGGGCAAGACGGTCATGATCTGGAATAAATAAAGATTCGTCAAGGTGAAAAGGAATGATGCACAGACGATAACGTAGGACCACAGGCAGGTTCGTCCGACTCGACCCTCAGTCGGACTGACAA
>DXEQ01000207.1 GCA_019114885.1 Candidatus Anaerobutyricum stercoripullorum | reverse complement strand
CAATGGAATCCAGTTCCTCAAAGGTAAGGTTCAGCCGGTTTCCGTACTCCGCAGCCCAGCAGCCGGTACAGTGCATGTTGCAGGCAGAAGTAGGGTCCAGAAGGATGGCCCATGGAATGTTGCAGTTTTCTTTCTCCGCCATTTCTTCCTGTCTGGCGCTTCCCACAAGGCTGGCATTGACAATAAAGTTCTTAAAAAATGTGTTTCTCACTCCTTCGTCCAGTTCCCACACCTTCATGATCAGTTCATACCAGTTATTTTTCTCTTCAATCGCGTGGTGAAACGCTTTTCTCTGGGATTCATACCAGCCTTCCGGAGCAACTCTGTCCACCATATCCAGAAGTTTTGGAATATTGGTCTCCGGGTCTTTTCCAAGATACTCCCACGCTTTTGAAAGAGATGCTGCCATCGCTGTAACTTTTGCTTTTTCTACTAATTTTTTCATAATGTATCTTTCCTTTCACTATTTTTCCGGCTTTTTACTGCCTTTCTTTCGCATATCATACATCAGCTTCGGCTGAATGAATCCGGACAACTTCTGGTTATTGTCCAAAAAGGTAATAACCGGGCCAAACTGTTACCTTTTTGGATAACCCCGAAGATTTGTCCCATGACGAACAGTAAAAATCCTTACCTTTTCATTATATCCGGTATCGCCACATTTTTTATGAATCCCTTCTTGTCACTGGCTGAAAAATGGTATAGAATAGCACGGTATGTTTATCAAAGTCCACATACATTACGACTATACTATTACGAGGAGTTACAAATCATGAATGCAGAAAATAAGACGCTTCTCAAGAAGCTGTTGGTGCTGGTGCTTCCCATGGCGCTGCAGAATCTCATGGCATCGTTGGTCAGCGCCTCTGACGCGCTGATGCTGGGACTGCTCAATCAGAGTTCTCTGTCCGCTGTCTCCCTGGCAGGGCAGGTGCAGTTTGTGTTAAGTCTGTTTTTGGGCGCTTTCTCCATCGGAGAATCCGTCCTGGCTGCCCAGTATTGGGGAAAGGGCGAAAAACACCGGCTGGAAGAGATCCTTGGAATCGTGCTGCGGTTCTCCATCTTTGTCTCTTTCCTGTTCACCCTTGCCGCCCTGTTCGCACCCGGCGCCCTGATGCGTATTTTTACCAATGATACGGAGCTGATCCGCCTCGGAGCCTCCTATCTGCGCATCGTGTCGCTCTCCTATTTCTTCATGGGAATCTCACAGATGTACCTGTGTATTATGAAGAACACCAACCGGGCGCTTCGAAGCACCCTGTACAGTTCTTCCGCCGTCATTCTCAATATCGTAATCAACGCCATCCTCATCTTCGGCCTCTTTGGCTTTCCGGCGCTGGGGATTGCCGGAGCTGCCATCGCGACAACGATTTCCCGCGGTGTGGAGCTGGCGCTGATCTTCTATGAAAATGTACGGCAAAGCGATGTCCGGATCTATATCCGGAACATCCTGCACCCTGTGGCCTGGCTGCAGAAAGATTACATTCATTACACCTGGCCTTCCCTGGCCAATCAGGTGATATGGGGATGCGGTTTCACTATGACTTCCGTCATCATGGGACATCTGGGAACCGACGCGGTTGCCGCCAACTCCATCGCCCAGATTGCCAAAAACCTGGCTGCCTGCCTCTGTCTCGGCATTGGCACCGGCTCCGGCATCATCATCGGTAATGAACTGGGTCAGGGCAACCTGACCCGTGCCAGAAAAACGGGCAACAAACTTTGCGTGATCTCACTGATTGCCGGTACCGGCTCCTGTCTGATCCTGTTTGCCTGCATCCCGCTTATCCTGCAGTTTGCCGGAACGCTCAGCCCGAAGTCTCATGAATACCTGCAGTTCATGTTGTTTGTCTGCTCTTACTATATGATCGGAAAGTCCTTCAGCGCCACCGTGATCGGCGGTATATTCAGCGCCGGCGGCGACACCCGGTTCGGACTGCTTTGCGACACCATCAATATGTGGGCCATCATCGTGCCCATCGGTTTCATCGCGGCTTTCGCGCTGAACCTCCCAGTTCCCGTCGTGTACTTTCTGCTGAATCTGGATGAATTTACGAAGATGCCGGTGGAGATCTGGTACTACCGACGATACCGGTGGGTAAAAAACATCACAAAATAAAGCAAAACCGGCGGCCATATGGCCGCCGGAAAAGCACACTATTCCAGCACAAGCGCCGGACGAAAATGCAGATAATCTCCCGACACCAGCATATAGTTGACGCCGCGGTATACACCACGGATGCTGTCGCCGAACCTCGGCTCCCCGTGGCAATGGGAGTACACCACCGTCTCCACACCGTATTCCTCCGCAATCTCTGTAAATGGAGAGGTCTCTTCCAGAATACTGGTCGGCGGATAATGCAAAAACATGATAAACTTCCGGTATCCTGCATCTGACGCCTGCCGGAAAGACTCCCGGAGCCGATCCATTTCCCGGGCAACCAGCTTTTTGGCATGTTCTTCTTTTGCCTCATCCCAGCCAATGATCTGTCCCCGGTGATTCAGATAAAAAGGTCCCTCAAATGTATATCCCTTCGTCCCAACAAGCGCATAATCCTGATAAGAAGCGAAATTATTCTGCAGAAAAAACATTTTCCCGGCGAAAAGCTCGTTGAGCCGTCCGGTTTTGTTGGCACTCCAGAACATATCGTGATTGCCGCGAAGCAGAATCTTCTGACCCGGCAGCGCTTCGATAAACGCCAGGTCCTCCTCACATTCACTGAGCTTTCTTCCCCAGGAATGGTCGCCGGTGAGCACCAGCGTATCTTCCGGATGAACCATCTTATGGACATATTTCTCAATCTTTTGCTCATGATGCTTCCAGACACGTCCGAACTTATCCATGGACTTGTCCGACTGAAAGCTCAGATGCAGATCCCCCAGGGCGTAAAGCGCCATGGAAATCACCTTCCTTTCGGTATAAAGCTGTCAAAAATAATCACCTGAAAAACCTTTTTCGCCCTCTCCAGTTCTTCCTGACTCCGGATCGTCCAGGCTACATTTTCCACATCAAAAAGTCTTCGGCATAACTTATAGGCCCAGACCCCGCTCCAGATATGATTATACGCGATAAAATCCGGCTTCGCCCTGAAATTAAACAGCAGACAGGTCAGGGTAAACTTCTCCCACCACTTCCGCTTCGGCTCATCCTTAAAATAGTTGGTGCTCAGCTGCCCGCGGATGATCTGCGGACGATTCTTCCTGAACCACTCCACCGCCAGCGGGTGGAAGGACTCCATGCAATAGCAGCCGTCATAATGATCCATGATCTCTGCCATCGTCTTCGTCGTCTCCTTCCAGTCTCCCTCCGACTTGACCTCGACGATCAGCGGCACCTTGCCGTCCACCACCTTCAGTACATCCTCAAACAGCGGAATCTTCTCCTGCGACACGCCCAGCGTATACTGCTGCAGCTGCGCATAAGTACATTCATGTAAAATGTAATCCGCCCCGCACATCCGTTTCAGCGACTCATCATGAAAAACAACCAGCTTATGATCCGTCGTCAGCTGCACGTCCAGCTCAATGCCGTACCCACACTCGACCGCCTTTCGAAAGGCCGGCAGTGAATTCTCCGGCCGGTCAGTCTCATTATCAAACAAACCCCGGTGCGCGATATACTTCTCCTCAAACACGGCCATCTCCTGCCGCCGCCCGGTATTTGGTTTTATGCAATATAAAAACACAATGGCTGCTATTACGATAATTGCCAATAATCCGATTAACATTGTTCTCGCTCCTTTTTGCTATTTAATAAATAACTTCTTTATATCATTTTTTCAATGCGGGCAATCAATGAGATATCCGCTGGCAGCCAATCTACACTGTATAGGTTTTCTTTGTTCAGCCAGCGGGCCGCTTCGTGTTCTTTCAACTCCAGACTCCCCTCCACAACCTGGCACCAGAAACAATCCATGGATAGATGAAAATCCGGATAATCATATTCTACAGTTTCTATCAGATCACCCACCTGTATTTCCGTATTCAATTCTTCTCTGATTTCCCTGATCAATGCTTCCTGGGGGGTCTCGCCTGGCTCAATCTTTCCGCCGGGAAATTCCCATCCGTCTTTAAATGCTCCATAACCTCTTTGCGTAGCAAATATACTGTCTTCCTTTCGTATCACTGCCGCAACAACACGTACTATTTTCATGCTATGTACTCTCCATTTCCTCTTATTTATGTTTTATCAGCATTTCTTTAAATACTGTCACCAATTATACCTGCCGGCTTCTTTTGTTAATCTCTTATAATATAATCATAAATATCACTTCTTACTGGTACATCCAGTCGATAATCTATTTCAAATGCATCATCTTTA